>NZ_WKDB01000045.1:0-55172 GCF_021606215.1 Pseudomonas sp. PA-5-4B
CATCAGTGCCGCCATCGGCATCGCCGCCGGCGCCTTGCAGGGCTATTACGGCGGCTGGGTCGACCTGCTCGGTCAGCGCATTCTGGAAGTGTGGTCCGGACTTCCGGTGCTGTACCTGCTGATCATTTTGTCCGGCTTTGTCGAACCGAATTTCTGGTGGCTGTTGGGGATCATGGCGCTGTTTTCCTGGCTGGCCCTGGTGGACGTGGTGCGCGCCGAGTTCCTGCGCGGGCGCAACCTGGAATACGTCAAGGCCGCACGCGCCCTGGGCCTGGGCGATGGCAAGATCATTCGCCGGCATATCCTGCCCAACGCCATGACCGCCACCTTGAGCTACCTGCCGTTTATCTTGACCGGGGCAATTTCAACCTTGAGCGCCCTGGATTTTCTCGGGTTCGGCATGCCCGCCGGCAGCGCGTCCCTGGGCGAACTGATTGCTCAGGGCAAGCAAAACCTGCAAGCGCCCTGGCTGGGCCTGACGGCATTTTTCACCTTGGCGCTGATCCTGTCGCTGCTGGTCTTTATCGGCGAGGCATTACGTGATGCCTTCGACCCACGCTCATGAGTAATTGCGTATGAACCTGATCGAGATCCGCGACCTCAGCGTCGCCTTCAGCGGCCAGACCGTGGTGAGCAAACTGTGCCTGGACGTGCGTCCTGGCGAATGCCTGGCCTTGGTCGGCGAGTCGGGTTCGGGCAAGTCGGTAACCGCCCACTCGATTCTGCAATTGCTGCCAGACGCGGGCACGCACACCACAGGCTCGGTGAAGTATCGCGGCCAGGAGCTGATCGGCGCGTCGACGGCCACGTTGCAAAAGCTGCGCGGCAACCGTATTGCGATGATTTTCCAGGAGCCGATGACCTCGCTCAACCCGCTGCACAGCATCGAAAAACAGATCGGCGAAACCCTGCTGCTGCACAAGGGCCTGGGCGGCAAGGCGGCGCAGTCACGCATTCTTGAGCTGCTCGAACTGGTGGGCATCCAGAAACCCCAGGAGCGCCTCAAGGCTTACCCGCATCAACTCTCCGGCGGCCAGCGCCAGCGGGTGATGATCGCCATGGCCCTGGCCTGCGAGCCGGAGCTGCTGATTGCCGACGAACCCACCACCGCGCTGGACGTGACCGTGCAGCGCAAGATCCTGCTGCTGCTCAAGTCGTTGCAACAACGCCTGGGCATGTCGCTGCTGCTGATCAGCCATGACCTCAACCTGGTGCGCAGCATTGCCCAGCGTGTGTGTGTAATGCGCGCCGGGGAGATTGTCGAGCAGGCCGACTGCGAGACGCTGTTCACTGCGCCGCAACACCCCTACAGCCGCCTGCTGCTGGATGCCGAGCCGTCCGGCGATGCGCTGTGCAGTGATGAACGTGAGACGGTGTTGCAAGTCGACGACCTGAGCGTGCAATTCCCCCTCGGCGGCGGGCTGTTCAGGCGCAAAACCTGGCTACGCGCAGTCGACGGCATCAGCCTTAGCGTGCAGCGCGGCAAAACCTTGGGGATTGTCGGCGAGTCCGGCTCGGGCAAATCCACCCTCGGCCAGGCGATCCTGCGCTTGCTCGATTCCACCGGCAGTATCCGTTTTCAGGGTGAAGCCCTCGACCCGCTGAACAACCAGCAGATGCGCCCATGGCGCAAGCAGATGCAGGTGGTGTTCCAAGACCCGTTCGGCAGCCTCAGCCCGCGCATGTCGGTGCAACAGATCATCAGCGAAGGCCTGGAAGTGCACGCGCCGTGCAGCCTGGCCGACCGCGATGCGCAAGTGATCCAGGTGCTCAAGGACGTGGGCCTCGACCCCGCCAGCCGTCATCGTTACCCCCATGAGTTTTCCGGTGGCCAGCGTCAACGCATCGCGATCGCCCGCGCCTTGGTGCTCAAGCCTGCGCTGATGCTGCTGGATGAACCGACCTCAGCCCTCGACCGCACCGTGCAGAAACAAGTGGTGGCGCTGTTGCGTGAACTGCAGGAAAAATACGGCCTGACCTATCTGTTTATCAGCCACGACCTGGCGGTGGTGCGGGCCATGGCCCACGACATGATCGTGATCAAGGACGGCAAGGTGGTGGAGCGCGGCGCGAGCCATGTGGTGTTCGACGCGCCGCAACATCCCTACACCAAAGAGCTGCTGGCGGCGGCGCACATTCCCTTGTAGGCGCTGGCTTGCCTGCGATGGCGATCTTGAGGACGCCATCGCAGGCAAGCCAGCTCCCACAGGACCGTATTCCAATCATATTTTGCGTTGGCAGTGTGAGCATGAACATCAGCGACAGCCTCAAGGACTACCAGCAGGTTCGCGGCCTGGCCATCCAGTCGCTGTTCGAGATCATCGAGCAGTCCAGCGAAGGCACGGTGATTGTCGATCGCGACGCGAATATCGTGTGGATGAACGAGCGCTACGCCAAACGTTTTGGTCTTAAAAGCGCCGATGAAGCCATCGGCCAGCCGTGCGAGCAGGTGATTTCCAATAGCCTGTTACGCCAGGTGGTGCGCAACGACCAGCCGATTCTGCTGGATATCCAGGACACGCCCAAAGGCCCGCTGGTGGTGATGCGCCTGCCGATCCACGATGACGCAGGCGTGGTGATCGGCGCGATTGGATTTGCGCTGTTCGATGAGCTGCGCAACTTGTCGCCGCTGATCGAGCGCTACCTGAGCATGCAGCAGGAGCTGGCCTCCACCCGTTCGCTGCTGCGCTCGCGCCAGAGCAAATACAACTTCGCGCATTTTATTGGCACCAGCGCCGCCAGCCTGGAAGTCAAACGCCGGGCACGACGCAGTGCGAGTGCGGAGTCGCCCGTGTTGCTGCTGGGCGAAACCGGCACCGGTAAAGAGTTGCTGGCCCAGGCCATCCACGGCGCATCAACGCGCGCCCATAAAGCATTTGTCAGCATCAACAGCGCGGCCATTCCCGGCGACCTGCTCGAAGCCGAGTTCTTCGGCACCGCACCGGGCGCCTTCACCGGCGCCGACCGCAAGGGCCGCCCCGGCAAGTTGCAAATCGCCCAGGGCGGCACGCTGTTCCTCGATGAAATCGGCGACATGCCACTGCCGCTGCAAAGCAAACTGCTGCGGGTGTTGCAGGAAAAGGAATACGAGCCGGTGGGCTCCAACGAAATGGTGCACAGCGATGTGCGGGTGATTGCCGCCACGTCCATGGACCTGGAAGCGGCGATCAAGCGCGGCGAATTCCGGGCGGACTTGTATTACCGCCTGAACGTGCTGCCGATCCAGGTGCCGCCGTTGCGTGAGCGCCTGGAAGATATTCCGGCGTTGAGCGAGGCGATTCTTGAAGAGTTGCGCAGCCAGCATGAGCTTGACCGCGAAGCCTTGGCGTTGCTGGCGCAGCACGCGTGGCCGGGGAATATCCGTGAACTGCGCAACGTACTGGAACGCGCGGCGTTGTTGAGTGATGACCTGGTGCTGGATGCCGAAGAGATTCGCGCGGCGATCGGCACGTTCAGCCCGGTGGCCCGTGGGCGGGTGGAGACGGTCGAGGGCGAGACATTTGCGGCGGCGCGGGAGCGCTTTGATCGGGAGGTGATTGCGGCGGCACTCAAGGCCTGTGAAGGCAATGTGGTGGAAGCCGCCAAGCGGTTGGGGCTGGGTAGATCGACCCTGTACAAAAAAATGGTGGCATTGGACATGAGCGAGTCTCAATAAATAGACACAATTCCAAAAACAAAGACAGTCCACCGGGGGAGCTGGCTTGCCTGCGATAGCGGCCCATCAGTCAATACCTATTGAACTGAACCACCGCTATCGCAGGCAAGCCAGCCCCCACTTTTGATCCTTGTCAGTCTCAAAAAAGAGACAATCTCAAGAATTGCACCCGCACAAAATAATAATATCTATATATTTCAACAACTTAGTCAATTGGCACACATCTCGCTATAGCCCCTCTCCAACGCACCATCCCCACAAAAATAACAATTCGATCTGGAGACACACCATGAGTGTGATCATTGCCCTGGCAGCCCTCGCGCTGCTGATGCTGGCTGCCTACCGTGGCTACAGCGTGATCCTGTTTGCCCCCATCGCCGCCCTCGGCGCCGTGCTGCTCACCGACCCGTCCGCCGTCGCCCCCGCGTTTACCGGGGTGTTCATGGAGAAAATGGTCGGCTTCATCAAACTGTATTTCCCGGTGTTCCTGCTCGGCGCGGTGTTCGGCAAGCTGATTGAGCTGTCGGGCTTTTCGCGCTCGATTGTGGCCGCCGCCATCCGCTTGCTTGGCACGCGCCAGGCGATGCTGGTGATTGTGCTGGTCTGCGCCCTGCTCACCTACGGCGGCGTGTCGCTGTTTGTGGTGGTGTTTGCGGTGTACCCGTTTGCGGCGGAGATGTTCCGCCAAAGCAACATTCCCAAGCGCCTGATCCCGGCGACCATCGCCCTCGGTGCGTTTTCGTTCACCATGGACGCCCTGCCCGGCACGCCGCAGATCCAGAACATCATCCCCAGCACCTTTTTCAACACCACCGCCTGGGCAGCGCCGTGGCTGGGTTTGATCGGCACGGTCTTCGTGTTCTGCACCGGCATGCTCTACCTGGCGCGCCAGCGCAACAAGGCACAACGCGCCGGTGAAGGTTATGGCACCGAGCTGCGCAACGAACCGGAAACCGCCGACAACCTGGCGCTGCCCAACCCGTGGGTCGCGCTGTCGCCGCTGATTCTGGTGGGCGTGATGAACCTGCTGTTCACCCACTGGATCCCGCAGTGGTACGGCAAGACCCACAGCCTCAGCCTGCCGGGCATGAGCGCGCCGGTGACCACCGAAATCGCCAAGCTCACGGCGATTTGGGCAGTGCAGGCGGCGTTGCTGGTGGGCATCGTCATGGTGCTGGTGTTCGGCTGGTCGGCGATCAAAAGCAAGCTCGCCGAAGGCAGTAAAAGCGCGGTCAGCGGCGCGCTGCTGGCGGCCATGAACACCGCCTCGGAATACGGCTTTGGCGCGGTGATCGCCTCGCTGCCGGGCTTTCTGGTGCTGGCGGACTGGCTCAAGGGCATCCCCAACCCGCTGGTCAACGAAGCGATTACCGTGACCCTGCTGGCCGGTATCACCGGCTCTGCCTCCGGCGGCATGAGCATCGCCTTGGCGGCCATGTCCGAGAGCTTTATTTCGGCGGCCCATGCGGCCAATATCCCCCTTGAAGTGCTGCACCGGGTTGCGGCCATGGCCAGTGGCGGCATGGACACCCTGCCCCATAACGGCGCGGTGATCACGCTGCTGGCGGTCACCGGGTTGACCCACCGCGAAGCCTACAAGGACATCTTCGGCATCACGATCATCAAGACCCTCGCGGTGTTCGTGGTGATCGGTACTTTCTACGCCACTGGCATTGTGTGAGGTTTTCATGACGACTTTGAATGGCAAGACCGCCCTGGTTACCGGCTCTACCAGCGGCATCGGCTTGGGCATCGCACTGAGCCTGGCCAAGGCCGGCGCCGACCTGATCCTCAACGGCTTCGGCGACGCCAGTGCGGCGGTCGCCCAGGTGCAGGCGTTCGGCGGCAAGGTCGGGCATCACCCGGCGGACGTCAGCGACCCGGCGCAAATTGCCGACATGTTTGCCTACGCCGAGCGCGAGTTCGGCGGCGTCGACATTCTGGTCAACAACGCCGGTATTCAGCACGTGGCGGCCGTGGAAGACTTCCCGGTGGAACGCTGGGATTCGATCATCGCGATCAACCTGTCGTCGGTGTTCCACAGCACGCGCTTGAGTTTACCGGGCATGAAGGCCAAGGGCTGGGGGCGCATCGTCAATATCGCCTCGGTGCATGGTTTGGTCGGTTCGGTGGGCAAGGCGGCCTATGTGGCGGCCAAACACGGCGTCATCGGATTGACCAAGGTGGTGGGCCTGGAGACCGCCACCGGTAACGTCACCTGCAATGCCATCTGCCCAGGCTGGGTGTTGACCCCGCTGGTGCAGAAGCAGATTGATGATCGCGCGGCCAAGGGCGTTGATCCGCAGCAGGCGCAGCATGATTTGCTGGCCGAGAAACAGCCATCGCTGGAGTTTGTGACGCCGCCACAGCTGGGTGAGTTGGTGTTGTTCCTGTGCAGTGAAGCTGGCGCCCAAGTGCGCGGCGCCGCGTGGAATATCGATGGCGGCTGGCTGGCCCAGTAAATCAGGCACTGAAGATCACATGTGGGAGCTGGCTTGCCTGCGATAGCGGTGGGTCAGTAACCAATGAGCTAACTGACCCACCGCTATCGCAGGCAAGCCAGCTCCCACAGTTTCGACCTGTGTTGGCTGGAGGTTTTGTACAAAAACAAGAGATTGCGCAAATGTCCGAGATCCTCTGGCAACCCTCCCCCGAACGCATCGCCAACACGCGAATGGAGCAGTTCCGGCGCTTCATCAACCAACGCTACGGCGTGCAGCTGCGCGACTACCCAGCCCTGCACCAGTGGAGCATCGACCAGCGCCCAGCCTTCTGGCAGGCGATCGTGTCCTTTTTCGACGTACACTTTCGCAGCCCGCCCAGCACCACACTGATCGAAGGCGCGGCAATGCCCAGCGCCGAGTGGTTCCCCGGCGCGACCCTGAACTTTGCCGAACACCTGCTGCGCCGTCGGGATGCTCACCCGGCGGTGGTGGCGGTCAGCGAAGAGGGCCAGCGCGAACAACTGACCTATGCCGAACTGGCCGAGCATGTCGCAGGCTTGCAGCGCAGCTTGCGGGCGGCCGGTGTGACCCAGGGCGACCGCGTGGCTGCGTGCATGCCCAACACCTGGCAAACCCTGGTCGGCATGCTTGCCACCACCAGCCTGGGCGCGATCTGGTCGTGCTCCTCGCCGGACTTCGGCACCCAAGGCGTGATCGACCGTTTCGGCCAGATAGAACCCAAAGTGTTGATCACCTGCGCGGGCTACCGCTACGCCGGCAAAAACATCGACCAAAGCGCCAAACTCAATGAAATCCTCGAACGCCTGCCGTCCCTGGAACAGTTGATCATCGTGCCGTATGCCCGGCCCCAGGCGCGCAGCGAGGACTACCGCACCCACGCCAGGGTTGTACTGTGGAACGACTTCTACCAACCCGGCGGCGAGCCTGAATTTGTCCCGGTGCCGTTCGATCATCCGCTGTATATCCTGTACTCCAGCGGCACCACGGGCGTACCCAAGTGCATCATCCACGGCACCGGCGGCGTGCTGCTCACCCATCTAAAGGAACACGGACTGCACGCCGACCTGTCGCGCGAAGACTGCCTGTTCTACTACACCACCTGCGGCTGGATGATGTGGAACTGGCTGGTGTCAGTGCTGGCCCTGGGTGCCACGGCGGTGCTGTATGACGGCTCGCCGTTTCACCCCGGCCCCGAGCGGCTGATCGACCTGATCGACGCGGAAAAAATCAGCGTATTCGGTACCAGCCCCAAGTTTCTCGCCACCCTGGAAAAGGCCGGCCTGCAACCGCGTCTGAGCCACGACTTAGGCAGCCTCAAAGGCCTGATCTCGACCGGCTCGCCGCTGTCGCCGCAGAGTTACGACTATGTGTACCGCGAGATAAAGGCCGAGTTGTGCCTGTCGTCAATGTCGGGCGGCACCGATATCGTCTCCTGCTTTGTGATCGGCAACCCGGTGCTGCCGGTGCGGCGCGGCGAAATGCAGTGCAAGAGCCTGGCCATGGCCATCGAAGTGTGGGACGACCAGGGCCAGCCGCTGGTCGGGGAAAAAGGCGAGCTGGTGTGTACCCGGCACTTTCCGGCCATGCCGATTGGCCTGTGGAATGACCCCGACCAGAAAAAACTGCGGGCTTCGTATTTCAGCCAGTTCCCCGGCGTGTGGGCCCAGGGCGACTACGCCGAGCAGCGCCCCAATGGCAGCCTGCTGATTCATGGGCGCTCCGACGCGGTGCTCAACCCCGGCGGTGTGCGCATCGGCACCGCAGAAATTTATCGCCAGGTGGAAAAAGTCCCGCAGGTCCTGGAAAGCCTGGCCATCGGCCAACGCTGGCAGGACGATGTGCGGGTGGTGTTGTTTGTGCGGCTCAACGAAGGCGTCACGCTGGATGACGCGCTGGAGCAGCAGATTCGTCAGGTGATCCGCGCCAACACCACGCCGCGCCATGTCCCGGCGAAGATCCTCGCCGTCGGCGACATACCGCGCACCATCAGCGGCAAAATCGTCGAACTGGCGGTGCGTAATGTGGTGCATGGCGAGCCGGTCAAAAACACCGATGCCCTGGCAAACCCGCAGGCGCTGGAACAGTTTCGCAACCGCCCTGAGCTGGCGGACGGATGAAAGGTTTCAGCTCTGACGCACTGATTTGAAGACAACCCCTCAATGCATGCTATTTTTCGAGGGGTAGTCAGCCGTTCCCGTCTCGCGGGATAATCGGCTGTTGTCGTATTTCAAAGTGTCAGGTGCAGGGCTTTTTCATGAATGGAACATCCACCGGTAGCGAAGCCGCCGCATTGATTGCGCGGCTGAACTGGGCGCAAAGCCCGCTCGGTGAGGCCGATGACTGGCCACAAAGCCTGCGCACAGCCGTCGATATCGTCGTCCATTCACCGATGCCGATGCTGCTGTTGTGGGGCAGCCAGCTCACCCAGCTCTATAACGACAGCTTCGCCGTGCTCGCGGGCAACAAGCATCCCGAGGCGCTGGGCCAACCGGCCCATGACACCTGGCCGGAGCTTGAGAGTTTTACTGCGCCGATCTACGACGCGGTGCTCGGCGGCCAGGTGCGCACCTTCAGCGAACAGCGCTTTGTGCTGCAACGCAATAACCGCGACACCGAAATCTGGCTCGACCTCACCTACAGCCCGGTGCGCGACGAAGGCGGCAGCGTGGCCGGGATCTTGGTCACTGCCATCGAGACCAATGAGCGGCGCAGCAAAACCCTCGAACTGCAACAGCGCTCCGAGGACAGCCTCAAGGCCCAGCACAACAGCGAACAACGTCTGCAACTGGCACTGGCGGCAACCGATGCGGTGGGCACCTGGGACTGGGATATCGGCGAAGACCGCTTTATCGCCGACGCCCACTTTGCCCACTTGCACGGTGTCGACCCGCAAGACGCCGGCCTGCTCCCCATCAGCGACTACCTGCACGGCGTTCACCCCGAAGACCGCGGCATGGTCGCGCGCAGCATCAAGCATTGCATCACCTTCGGCACCGAATACGCCGAGGAATACCGCCTGCTGCAGGCCGATGGCCAGGTGCGCTGGGTGTTTGCCCGCGGCCGCTGCTACAAGGACCACCAAGGCCGCCCGGCGCGTTTCCTGGGGGCCGCGCTGGACCTGACCGAGCGCAAGCAGACCGAACAGGCGCTGCGTCAAAGCCAGACCGAGCTGCAACTGATCATCAACGCCATGCCGGTGCTGATCGGTTATGTCGACCACGAGCAGCGCTTTCGCCTCAACAATAGCGCCTACCTCGATTGGTACGGCATGACGCCCCAGGAGCTGTACGGCAAAAGCATCCGCGAAGTACTCGGCGACGAGGTGTATGCCGGGCGCGCGGACAAGATCGACGCCGCGTTGCGCGGCAAGGCCTGCAGCTTCATGACCATCACCCCGCACCGCGACGGCCGGCCGCGCCATGCGCTGATGAAGTACTTGCCGCGCTTCAGCAATGACGGCTCGGTGAATGGTTTCTACATTTTTGTGATCGATGAGACCGAACGCAAACTCACCGAAGAAGCCCTGCGCCACCTCAACGAAAACCTTGAAGAACGCGTGGCCCAGCGCACCCAGGCATTGGCCGAGGCCAACCAGCGCCTGCAAAACGAGATGTTCGAGCGTGAGCGCGCCGAAGACGCACTGCGCCATGCACAAAAAATGGAAGCGGTCGGCCAGCTCACCGGCGGTATCGCCCATGACTTCAACAATATGCTCACCGGCATTATCGGCAGCCTGGACTTGATGCAGCGCTATATCGCCGCCGGGCGCAGCGACGAAATCGGCCGTTTTACCGATGCGGCCGTGTCGTCCGCCCATCGCGCGGCCGCCCTCACCCACCGGCTGCTGGCCTTCTCCCGCAGGCAGTCGCTGGACCGCCGGCCACTGGACCCGAACGAGCTGGTGGCGTCCCTGGAAGATTTGTTCCGTCGCACCAAAGGCGCGCATATCACGCTCAAGGTGCAATTGGGCAAAGATATCTGGCCGGTCAACACCGATGCCAGCCAGCTGGAAAACGCCTTACTCAACCTGGTGATCAATGCTCGCGACGCGATGCCCGACGGCGGCGAATTGCGCATCGAAACTGCCAACAGTTACCTGGACGGCACCGACATCACCACGCTGGAGCCGGTCAAGGCCGGCGACTACGTGATGCTCGGCGTCTGCGACAACGGCACCGGCATGGCGCCGAAGATTCTCGCCAAGGCCTTCGACCCGTTCTTCACCACCAAGCCCATCGGCCAGGGCACCGGCCTGGGGTTGTCGATGATCTACGGCTTTGCCCAGCAATCCGGCGGCCATGTGACCATCCAAAGCGAACCCGGCCAGGGCACCTGCGTGCGCCTGTACCTGCCGCGGTTGCACGGCACCGCGCTGGAAAGCAACCTGCCGCCGCATTTGGGCGAAGCGCCGCTGGCACTCGCCGGTGAAGCGGTGGTGGTGGTCGAGGATGACCCGGCGGTGCGCATGCTGGTGGTCAATGTGCTCGCCGAGCTGGGCTACACCGCTCACCAGGCGGCAGATGCGCGCACCGCGCTGCCGCTGCTGGAATCGGACCTGCGCGTGGACCTGCTGGTCACCGATGTCGGCCTGCCGGGCATGAACGGCAGGCAACTGGCCGAAATCGCCCGTCAGCACCGGCCTGGCCTGCGCGTATTATTCATGACCGGTTACGCTGAACAAGCCGCCGAGCGCCAGGGCTTCCTGGAGGACGGCATGGACATGGTGGCCAAGCCGTTTTCCATTGATCTGCTGGCGACTAAAATCCGCAGCATGATCAACGTCGACGAATGAGTTCAGGCATAATCGCGCGCCGTCGCACACCTGGTAGAACCTTATGAAAGCCCAAGCCCGTCATATTCTGGTGAAAACCAGCGAAGAAGCCGAACAGCTCAAGCAGCGCATTGCCAAGGGCGAAGCGTTTGATGTGCTGGCCAAAAAGTACTCCACTTGCCCCTCCGGCAAGCGCGGCGGTGATTTGGGTGAAGTGCGGCCTGGGCAGATGGTGGGGGTTATTGATGCGGTGATCTTCAAGAAGCCGGTGAAAGTGGTGCACGGGCCGATCAAGAGCAAGTTTGGTTACCACCTGGTGCAGGTGTTTTACCGCGACTGAGGGGTTGGCTCAGGACCGCTATCGCAGGCAAGCCAGCTCCCACACTTGAGCGCATTTCAACTGGAAAAATTCAGTCAAATGTGGGAGCTGGCTTGCCTGCGAACCGCCGCAGGCGGCCATTCACCGCGCAATCAAAGCCCCGGGCACCTGAATCACCCTACTCGCCAACCGATGCCCGGCCAACGCCGCCTGTTCAGGCGAGCCGCCCTTGAGCCGACTGGCCAAATACGCCGCACTGAACGAGTCCCCCGCCGCCGTCGTATCCACCACCTTCTCGACCTTCAGCGCCGGCACTGCAAAGCGCTCGCCATCACAACGGATCAAGCACGCATCCGCGCCACGCTTGAGCACCACTTCTGCAATCGCCGGGTACGCCGCGAACACCTGCTCGCTGTTGGCATAACCAAACAACGCGCGCTCGTCATCCTCGGTCAGCAGGGCGATATCCACCTCGGCCAACACCTGGTGATACGCCGCGCGCGCCGCGTCGACACTCGCCCACAGGCGCGGGCGATAGTTGTTGTCGAACACCACCTTGCCACCGCGCCGGCGCGTTTCGATCAGGGTTTGCAGCAAGCGCTCACGCCCGACTTCGCCCAATACCGCCAGGGTGATGCCACTGAAATACACCACGTCGTAGTCCGGCAACGCAGCCAGGATCGGCTCGGCTGCCGGCGTGGTAAAGCAGTCGCGCACAGCGGCTTCGTTGCGCCAGTAGAGGAATTTGCGTTCACCATTGGCGTCGGTCTGGATGCAGTACAACCCCGGTAGACGCCCGGGCAGGCGCTGGACCATGCCCAGGCCAAGGCCTTCGGCGGTCCATTGCTGGCACATGGCATCGCTGAAACTGTCATCGCCCAGGGCGGTCACGTAGTCGACCGTGCCAACGGCACCCAACTCGCGGCGCAGGTACACCGCCGCGTTCAGGGTGTCGCCGCCGAAGCTCTGTTGCAGGCTGCCATCGGCGCGGTGTTGCAGTTCGATCATGCATTCGCCGATCAGGGCGATGCGCGGGTTTGTGTTCATGCCTTGGGTCTCTCGGTGTGCTGGAGGGCCTCATCGCAGGCAAGCCAGCTCCCACAGCTGGAATACATTTCAACTTCAAATGTGGGAGCTGGCTTGCCTGCGATAGCCACGACGCGATCTAGAAGCAGGTCTGCAAGGATTCAATGACCTGCAACTGCTCATCCACCAGGCAACCCACCTGCCACTTGTCAAAGGTCAGGCACGGGTGCGAAGTGCCAAAGGAGATGATGTCGCCGATACGCAACTCAACCCCCGGTGCCACCGTCATGAACGCATGCTGGTCCATCACCGCCGTGACTTTGCACGCGGTTACATCATCGCCTTCAGCCGGCACAATCCCGGCCTTGTAGCGCTTGAGCGGCACCGGCAAACCGGCGTCGTAGGCCACGTCGCGCTTGCCCAGGGCAACCACCGCAAAGCCAGGCTCGGGCATCGATTGCACGTGTGCCCAGACTTCCAGGGCCGGGCGCAGGCCTTCGTTGAGGTCGCCGCGACGATCAAGCACGCAGCACTGCGCTTCTTTGTAGATGCCATGGTCGTGGGCCACATAGCTGCCGGGGCGCAACACGCTGAGCAAGCGCCCGGCGGCGTTTTGCGCTTCGAACGACTCGGCGATCAGGTCGTACCAGGCCGACCCCGAGGCGGTGATGATCGGCTTGGGCAAGTCGAACGAGCCATTATTTTGCAGGTCCACGGCCAGGCGCACCAGGCTGGCGGCGAAGTCACGGATGCCGCTGACGGCGTGTTCGCCGTGGATCACACCTTCGTAGCCTTCAATACCCGTCAGGGCCAGGGCCGGTTGGGCCTTGATTGCCTTGGCCAGCTCGCGCACTTCCTGCTCGCTGCGGCACCCGCAACGGCCACCGACCACACCGTATTCGATCATCACGTTCAGGCGCAGGCCACGGGCGGCGAAAAACAGCCCCAGGTCAGCGACGTTGTCCGGATGATCAACCATGCAGTGAAAGTCAAAATGCGGGTCCGCCAGCAGGTCGGCGATCAGCGCCATGTTCGGCGCGCCCACCAGCTGGTTGGCCATCAATACGCGGCGCACGCCACCGGCATAGGCGGCGCGGGTCTGCACGGCGTTGGCCAGGGTGATGCCCCAGGCGCCCGCCTCGATCTGACGCTGGAACAGCGCCGGCATCATGCTGGTTTTGCCATGGGGCGCGAGCTCTGCACCGCTGTTGCTGACAAATGCCTGCATCCAGCGGATGTTGTGTTCCAGTGCATCGCGGTGCAGCACCAGGGCCGGCAGGCTGACGTCACGGACCAGATGGGCGCCAATGGCAGCGGCGCCTTTTTCAACGGCATTGAGGGCAGACATGAAGTACTCCTATTCGTTGATACGCCGGGCCAGGTTATTGGCGCTGTCGATCAACACCCGGCGATAGTCGTTGTAGTTTTTGGTCGCATCGGCGCGCGGTGCAACGATGCACAAGGTCGCGATGCTGATGCCCTGCGCGTCCCGCACCGGGGCGGCAAAGCAATGGGTGAAGGTGTCGGCCACGCTGTCGAAGGAGAAAAACCCATCGAGGGTGGCTTGACGGATTTGCGCCAGGAAGGTTTCCAGCGGCAGGCGCTGGCCGTCCGGCAGGATAAAGTCGTCGTAGTCGATCAGGTCGATGATCTGCTGGTCGCTCAAGTGCCCCAGCAACAAGCGCCCGGAAGCGGTCCAGGGGATTGGCGCGTTTTCGCCGATGTCCGAGGAGATACGAAAATGCCGCTCGCCTTCGCGCATCAGCGCCACCGTGTATTTGCGCCCGTTAAGCAGGCACATCTGCGCGGTTTCATGGGTCTGGCTGACGATCTCCTGCAAGGCGTGGTCGGCCTCGCGGGTCAGGTCGAAATGGCGCAGGTGCGCCTGGCCGAGAAAGTACAGCTGGCGGCCGAGGTAGACGTGACCGTCCTTGCCCACCGTTTCCAGAATGCGCCGCTCCAGCAACGACGCGACCAGTTCATAGACGGTGGATTTGGGGCTGCCGATGCCGCTGGCAATATCATTCGGGCGCAGGGGCTGGCCGATCTCCTTGAGAAAATCGAGGATATCGAATGCACGGTCCAGTCCTTTGGCGCGGCGCTTGATGGTGTCTTCGGTCATGGCAGTCGTCGATCCGGTCATAGTGGTAATGCTGCACAGTGATACCCTGTGGGAGCGGGCTTGCCCGCGATGGCGGTGGTTCAGTTACCCAGGGCTGCCTGACACGCCGTCATCGCAGGCAAGCCAGCTCCCACATTGGATTTCAGTGATCTCAAGAGAGGGGCATTTAGCCTTTTTTCTTGTAGGCCACGCAATCGATCTCGACCTTGCAGTCCACCATCATGTTGGCCTGCACACAGGCGCGTGCCGGGGCGTGTTCCGGGGTGAAGTATTCGCCGAACACTTTGTTGAAGCTCCAGAAGTCCCGTGGGTCTTCCAGCCATACGCCGACGCGCACCACGTCTTTGAGTTCGTAACCGGCCTCTTCCAGAATCGCCACCACGTTGCGCATGGTCTGGCGGGTTTGCTCGATGATGCCGCCGGTGATGATTTCACCGTCTACCGCCGGCACCTGGCCCGACACGTAGAGCCAGCCGTCGGCTTCCACAGCGCGGGCAAAAGGACGCGGCTGGCCGCCGCCGGCAGTGCTACCGGCACCGTAACGAGTAATGCTCATAAAAATTGCTCCTGATTAAAAACGAATGTTCTTCAAAAATTCCGCCAGGCGCGGCGATTGCGGGCGTTCGAAGATGTCTTTCGGCGCCCCCTGCTCTTCAATGCGGCCCTGGTTCATGAAGACGATCTTGTCCGACACTTCATAGGCAAAGCGCATTTCGTGGGTGACCAGCAACATGGTCATGCCCTCTTCCGCCAACCCCTTGATCACACTGAGCACTTCGCCCACCAGTTCCGGGTCGAGGGCCGAGGTGACTTCATCAAACAGCATCAGGCTGGGGTTCATGGCAATGGCGCGGGCAATCGCCACGCGCTGTTGCTGACCGCCGGAAAGTTGACCGGGGAAGTGGTTGCGGCGTTCCAGCAGACCTACGCGGTCCAACCATTTTTCGGCCAGGGCCACAGCCTCGTCCTTGCCCATCTTCTTGACCTTGAGCAGGCCAAGGGTGACGTTTTGCAACGCGGTCAGATGCGGGAACAGGTTGAATTGCTGGAAGGCCATGCCGGTCATCGCACGGTGCTGGGCAATCACCCGCTCGGGGTGACGCACGCGTTTACCGGCGATTTCGCTGTAGCCGATGGACTCGCCGTCCAGGCTGATCTGCCCGCCCTGGAACTCTTCGAGCAGGTTGACGCAACGCAGCAAAGTGGTCTTGCCCGAGCCGCTGGAGCCGATCAACGTCACCACGTTGCCGCGCTGCATGGACAGGTCGACGCCCTTGAGCACCTCGACCTGGCCATATTGTTTGCGCAGGCCACGAATGTTCAGCAGCGGTTGGTTGGTTTGAGGTTGGTTCATGGCAAGGCCACCCGCTTTTCAATGTAGCGCCCGAATAACTCGATGGCGTAGTTGATGACAAAGAACAGAAACCCGGCGAACAGGTAGAACTCCAGGGTCATGAAGGTACGTGCGATGACTTGCTGGGTGCTCAGCAGCAGTTCGGCCACGCCGATCACCGAGAGCAAGGTCGAGGCCTTGACGATTTCGGTGGAGGAATTGACCCAGGTCGGCAGGATCTGGCGCAACGCCTGGGGCAACAGCACGTAGGTCAGCGACTGTTTGAACGTGAGCCCAATCGCCTTGCCCGCTTCCAATTGCCCACGGGGAATGGCTTGCAGCGCGCCGCGCACGATTTCCGCCACGTGGGAGCCGCAAAACAGCGTCAACCCGACGGCGCCGGCCTGGAACGCGCTGATCTGCCAACCGAGCGCCGGCAGCATGTAAAAACACGCCAGCACCAGCACAAACACCGGCGTACCGCGCACCAGGTCGACGTACAGACGAAACGGCGCGCGCATCCAGAACTTGCCGTAGGTGAGGATCAACCCGGCAAAGATACCGATCAGCGTGCCAAAGATAATCGCCAGCACCGAGCAATAAATACTGGTTTGAAACCCCGCCCAGAGCGTATCCCGGGCGATCCACAACTCATGCAGCCAGCTTGGGGACTCGTACATGCAAACCCTCCTTAACGACGGATCGCCAGACGCTGTTCCAGGTAACGGAGCAGCATGGCAATGAAGTAACAGGCCGCCACGTAGAGCGCGGTCGTGACCATCCAGGTTTCAATCACCCGGTAGCTTTCGACGTTGATCTTGCGGGCGTAGTAGGTCAGCTCCGGCACCGCAATCGCGGCCGCCAGCGACGTGTCCTTGAACAGCGAAATAAAGTTGTTCGACAGGGCCGGCAACACGTTGCGCAGCATCACCGGCACGGTGATGTAGGCGCGGATTCGCCACTCGCCCAAACCGATGGCCAAGCCGGCTTCACGCAAGCCCTTGGGAATATTCAACAGCCCGGCGCGGAACACTTCGGTCAGGTAAGCACCGGCATACAGCGACAGGGTGATGATGAACGAGGGGATCTTGTCGAGCCGGCCCCCCAGTGTGGGCAAGGCAAAGTAGATCAACAGGATCAGCACGAGGATCGGCGTATTGCGGATCACCGTCACATACACCGAGGCGAAGATTCGCAACGCCCGGTGCTTGGACAGCATGGCAAACGCCATCATCAGGCCGATCACGCAACCGATGGCGATCGACAGCAAGGCCAGTTCGAGGCCCAGGCCGAGCCCCGCCAGCAAGCTGGGGAAATCACGCCACACGGCGGCAAAGTTCAACTGATAGTTCATGGTCGGCAGTACCTGCTCGGGGCGCCGTCAGCGACGCCCCAGGATTTACGATTTACTTGAACTCAACCGGGAAACCGATCGCAGGTTCTGGCAAATCCACACCGAACCATTGCTTGAACGAGGCTTTGTAGGCCGGGAATTCCACGCCGGTCATGGCTTCATGCAGCGCGGTGTTGACGAAGTTCAGCCAGTCCTGATCGCCACGCTTGACCGCGCACGCGTAGGTTTGCGGGCTCCAGGCGTAGGTCGGGCTGCGGTAGCGGCCCGGGTTTTGCACCATCAGGTATTTGACCGAGGACTGGTCGGTGGCGGCGGCATCGGCACGGCCGGAGTTCACCGCCTGGTACATCAGGTCGACGCTGTCGTACTGGTCAACCTTGGCCTTTGGCAACGCCTGGTGCACCAGCTCTTCGGCATACACGTTTTGCAGCACGGCCACGGTCACGCCATCGCCCGCCGCTTGCAGGTCTTCGATTTCCTTGTATTTGCTGTTGTTCGGCAGCAACAGGCCCACACCTTCGCGGTAGTAAGGCAGGGTGAAGGCAACCTGCTGTGCACGGCTGGCGGTGACGGTGATGAACTGGCAACTCATGTCGACCTTGTCGGTCAGCAGGTTGGGAATACGCGCGTCAGAGGACTGCACCACAAACTCGACCTTGCTTGGGTCGTTGAACAAACCTTTAGCCACGATTCGGCCGATGTCGATATCAAAACCCTGCAACTTGCCATCCGCTCCCTGGAAGTGCCACGGCGCATTGGTACTGCCTGTACCCACAATGAGATGCCCACGCTTGAGCACATCATCGAGCTTGCTGTCCGCCGCGTGCACAACGCTTGCGAGGGAAGCCGATGCGGCGAAGAGAAAAACACACGCTTTAAACACGGAAGGTCGGTGATGCATGACAAGCACTCCAGGAGTTGTGTATTCCGCTATACCGGAACTT
Organism: Pseudomonas sp. PA-5-4B; assembly: GCF_021606215.1. Classification (NCBI taxonomy): domain Bacteria; kingdom Pseudomonadati; phylum Pseudomonadota; class Gammaproteobacteria; order Pseudomonadales; family Pseudomonadaceae; genus Pseudomonas; species Pseudomonas sp. PA-5-4B. Next base: position 17,990 of record NZ_WKDB01000045.1, read on the forward strand.
GGTATGTAACAACGGAATAGACAGCAGAAAGTGTGCCACACGCGCTAACGGAAAAATATGTCAGGGATAAATTCTTTTTAAATCATATGGATAGTTAACTGGCCAGGACGCGGCGTTACGCCACCCTTTCGAATCGGCTTGCTACCCAAGACCCCACACACCGGTGACAACCCTCAATCGAGTGCGCCAGAACAGTGTTACCGCGCACCCTTGCAGTGCGCGCGCCATGGATGCGTGAGCATGTCTACCTGTGAAGGTTGACAGTAGACGGCCCTGCCCGGCAGTTCTAGCGTATGTACCCAACGTCTATGAGCGGGCACGCAAGGAAATCCTATGGGCATTGCAAGCATGACTTACAGCGATCTGGAGGACTACGAGGCGCAACTGAAAAAATATGCGGCGGCCATCGTGTTATTCACTCATCCCGATTGCCCGGGCTGCGTTGGACTCGACGAGAGGTTCGAGACCATCGCCAAACAATACGCTGGCCCTGTAACAGCACTGATCGTGAATACCGACCGAAATCCGAGGGTGCCCAGCGTATCGGGCACCCCGGCGACGCTGGTGTACCAGTTTGGCAAGGTGCAGGAGCAGCTTGTTGGCCGCCCCTTAGACGCTGATGCGTTTTTCAGCGACCTGTTTGAGGATTATTCATCAAGGGAAATAACAGCACCTGTATGACCCGACGCTCCTCAACCGCCGCGACGGTCAAGCGCCAGCCCTCATGCTCCAGGCTATCACCCACCACGGGCAGGCGGTCGAGCAGGCTCATCACCAACCCGGCGAGGGTTTGATAGTCCTGGGTTGCGGCAGCCTTGAAGCCGGTACGCTGGCGCACCAGGTTAAGGTTCAAGGCGCCATTGGCGCGGTAGCCCTCGCCCTCCTCGACAATATCCGGCCCTTCGATTTCGCTGGCGTCCGGCAACTCACCGGCGATGGACTCAAGGATGTCGGTCATGCTCAACACGCCCATGAAGTCGCCGAATTCGTTGATCACGAACGCAATGTGAGTTGACTCCTGGCGCATTTGCTCCAGCGCGTTCAGGATCGAAAAGCTCTCCAGCAAATTGACCGCCCGGCGCGCCAGGTGCTCAAGGTTAGGCTCATTACCGGCCAGGTACTCCTTGAGCAGTTCCTTTTTGTGCACAAAACCCAACGGCTCATCCACAGCGCCGTTGCGGATCAACGGCAGGCGCGAATAGGACGAATGCATCAGTTTTTGCCGGATGGTGTCGGCGTCGTCCGCCAGATCGATACAGTCGACCTTGGCCCGCGGCGTCATCAAGGTACGGATCGGCCGCTCGGCCAATTGCAGCACGCCGCTGATCATCACGCGCTCACGTCGATCAAACAGCGGGCCTTGGCCGGCATCCGGCTCACCCAGCAGGTCAGCAACGTCGTCATCCACGCCCTCTACCGCCAAACTGCGGCCACCGAGCAAACGCATCACCGCATGGGCGGTACGCTGGCGCACGGGCAAGGTGCCCTGCGCCGACTTCTTGCGACGGGCGCGGGCAATCTGGTTGAACAGCTCGATCAGGATCGAGAAACCAATCGCCGCGTACAGGTAGCCTTTGGGAATATGGAAGCCCAGGCCTTCGGCGGTCAGGGCGAAACCAATCATCATCAAAAAGCCCAGGCACAACATAATGACCGTCGGGTGCGCGTTGACGAAACGGGTCAGCGGCTTGCTCGCCACGATCATCAGGCCGATGGACACGATCACCGCGATCATCATCACGGCCAACTCATCCACCATACCCACGGCGGTAATCACCGCGTCGAGGGAGAACACCGCGTCGAGCACCACGATCTGCGCCACGATCGGCCAGAACATGGCGTAAGCCACATTGCCCGTGCGCTGCGCCACATGGCCTTCAAGGCGTTCGTGCAACTCCATGGTGGCCTTGAACAACAGGAACACACCACCAAACAACATGATCAGGTCACGCCCAGAGAAGCTCTTGTCGAACACCTCGAACAGCGGCTGCGTGAGCGTCACCAACCAGGAAATACTCGCCAGCAGGCCCAAACGCATCAGCAACGCCAGCGACAAACCGATCAACCGCGCACGGTCGCGCTGCTCCGGCGGCAATTTGTCCGCCAGGATCGCGATAAACACCAGGTTGTCGATGCCCAGCACCAGTTCCAGCACAATCAAGGTCAACAGGCCGAGCCAGGCCGTTGGATCCGCTAACCATTCCATTTAATAGAGTCTCTTTAAAGTTTTCAGAACGCCGGACACGGCAAGGCGCGGTCAGTGGACCGGGACAAGGTTAGCAGTCGGAATACGGGATGCTTCAGCGGGAACAGCGACAGTGGGTGCCTTGGGGAAAGACGACTGGGAGGCTCCGAGAGGGTGTTCATGCAAGTCCTGCAGTGAGAAAAGGACTTGAATCGTACAGTCGAAACTCAAATTTCCCACACTGCAAAACTATTACAAAATCTGTAAGCCCAACACATAACCCCTGTGGGAGCTGGCTTGCCTGCGATAGCATCACCTCGGTGTTACTGAAAGACCGAGTTGTCTGTATCGCAGGCAAGCCAGCTCCCACAGTTTTTGACCTTTGTACATTCAGGACTTACGCGTCGCATCATCCAGCGCCAGAATCGTGTGCGCATTCGTCACCGTGGTCGCCAACGTATTAATCACCCCCGAGCGCAACGCGCCAAGCGTCGCCGCCGCCTTGGTGTTCTCGCTGGCAATCGCCACCACATCCGGGATGCGAAACAACTCCTGCACGGTCAACCCGATCACCCGACCTTGAATCGCGTTGACCGCCGGCTGGCCGTGGATGTCGATAAAGTCATACCCCATCATGTCACCCACCGTGCCGGACAAGCGCGCCTGGGCGATCTCCTGCGGCGAGAACCAGCCCATGCGCACCATGTTGCTGTTCTCGCTCATGTCGCCAATGCCGATCAGCGCGATGTCTGCACGCCGCGCGCGATCAAGGGTTGAGCGCACGGTGTCATTGTTGATCAGCACGCCACGCAATTCCGGGTTGGCCACCAGTGCCGGTGCATACAGACTTTCACTCTCGCCACCAAAACGCAGGGCCAGGCGTCGGCAGATATGGTCGGGGTTCATGTATTCGCCCGCCTTGAGCGAACCACCAATCGCGCAGACAAATGTGCAGTTGCGCGTCACCGGCAAGAACACGTTGTCGGCGACCGCGCCAACGTTACGGCCCATGCCGACGGCGACGATCATGCCGTCGCTCAAGGTTTTGTTCAGGTAATTGGCCACCAGGCTGGCGACGGCCGAGCGCTGGGTGTCGGGTTCGCTGTGGTCGACCGCAATCAAAGCGCGGTCCAGCTTGAAGCGCTCCACCAATGCCCGCTCCAGCTCGTTGTTCATCGCCGGGTGCTGCAACACCCGCACCTCGACAATCCCTTCATCGCGCGCACGCTTGAGCAAGCGGCTGACTTTGGCCCGCGACAGGTCGAAGCGCTTGGCAATGGCCTCCTGAGTGACGTTCTCAAGGTAATAGAGCATCGCCACTTCGGTCATCTGATCGATATCGCTGGCAATGCGCTGGGTACTGTCACTCATGGGGACGGGCTTCCGTTTCGGCGTCAAAAACCCATTCTCCCGACTCTTGCCCCGTCCCGTCCACTACTGATGCCCATCGCGCTCGATCGCGTTGATACGCTCGACCTTGGCCCCGGAACGCGCCGCCTCAAACTCCGACTCCAGAAACGATTTGACGATGCTTTTGGCCAGTTCGGCGCCGATCACCCGTGCGCCAATAGAGAGGATTTGTGCATCGTTGCTCTTGCGTGCGCGCTCCGCCGAATAGGTGTCATGGGCCTGGGCCGCACGAATGCCCAGTACTTTATTGGCCGAGATGGCCATGCCAATCCCGGTGCCGCATACCAGCACGCCGAGGCGTTGCTGCCCGGCATTGATGGCGGTGGCCACCGCCAGCGCGATGTCCGGGTACAGCACCGGCGCGGTGGAGTGGGTGCCGAAGTCGGTCACCGGGTAACCCAGCGCCTCGATATGGCGCTTTAACAGCTCTTTGAGCTCAAAACCCGCTTCATCGCATCCGATAGCCACCGGGAAAGGTGTGTTCATGGCGTCTGGCTCCGCTGCCGTTTAGGTGCTTTAGACTGATCATTTGATCAGTCAATGAAATTTCGCTCAGTTATTTCTCGGGTATTGCGGCCCTTCTGTCAAGCGAGTTTTAGCTGAGCTCCTAGTCAAAGCCGTATAAACAGGCTTGATTTGCGCAAACAGGCGTATTTATAACTTTTTAGTGAAAGCGATTGACTGATCAGAATTTCATTTGATACACATATGATCACAGCAAAAAATGACTGTGCGACCTAATAAGAATTCACAGCACGAGGACACGCCGATGGCCACGCCATTACTGCTCCAGGCTGAACACGTCGCCAAGGCTTACGCCGGGGTGCCTGCCCTGCGTGACGGGCGCCTTTCTCTGCGGGCCGGCAGCGTGCATGCGCTGTGCGGCGGCAATGGCGCCGGCAAGTCGACCTTCCTGAGCATCCTGATGGGCATCACCCAGCGTGACGCCGGGACCATCCTGCTCAACGGCACGCCCGTACAGTTCAACCGCCCAAGTGAAGCCCTGGCAGCGGGGATCGCGATGATCACCCAGGAACTGGAGCCCATCCCTTACATGACCGTCGCCGAAAATATCTGGCTGGGCCGCGAACCGCGCCGCGCCGGTTGCATCGTCGACAGCAAGACCCTCAACCGCCGCACCCGCGAGCTGCTCGAAAGCCTGGAATTCGAGGTCGATGCCACCAGCCCCATGCACCGCCTGAGCGTGGCGCAGATTCAACTGGTGGAAATCGCCAAGGCGTTCAGCCATGACTGCCAGGTGATGATCATGGACGAACCGACCTCGGCAATCGGCGAGCGCGAAGCGGAAACCCTGTTCAAGGCCATTCGCCGCCTCACCGCGCGCGGCGCCGGCATCGTCTACGTGTCGCACCGCTTGAGCGAGCTGGCGCAGATCGCCGACGACTACAGCATCTTCCGTGACGGCGCCTTTGTGGAAAGCGGGCGCATGGCCGATATCGACCGCAACCACCTGGTGCGCGGGATTGTCGGCCAGGAGCTGACACGCATCGACCACAAGGTCGGCCGCGAATGCGCCGCCACTACCTGCCTGCAAGTCGATAACCTGAGCCGCAATGGCGAGTTCCACGACATCAGCCTGCAACTGCGCCAGGGCGAAATCCTCGGCATCTATGGGCTGATGGGTTCGGGGCGCAGCGAGTTTCTCAACTGCATCTATGGGCTGACGGTTGCGGACTCCGGCAGCGTGACCCTGCAAGGCAAGCCCATGCCCATCGGCCTGCCCAAAGCCACGATCAACGCCGGCATGTCGCTGGTCACCGAAGACCGCAAAGACAGCGGCCTGGTGCTCACCGGCAGCATTCTTTCCAACATTGCGCTGTCGGCCTACAAGCGCCTGTCGAGTTGGTCGCTGATCAATGCGCGCAAGGAAACCCAACTGGCCGAGGACATGGTCAAGCGCCTGCAGATCAAGACCAGTTCACTGGAATTGCCGGTAGCGTCCATGAGCGGCGGCAACCAGCAGAAAGTCGTGCTCGCCAAATGCCTGTCGACCGAGCCGGTGTGCCTGCTCTGCGACGAGCCGACCCGTGGCATCGATGAAGGCGCCAAGCAGGAGATCTACCACCTGCTCGACCAGTTCGTGCGCGCCGGTGGCGCTGCCATCGTGGTGTCGTCCGAAGCCCCGGAACTGCTGCATTTAAGTGATCGCATCGCCGTATTCAAGGGCGGCCGACTGGTGACCATCAGCACCGACACCGCCCTTTCCCAGGAAGCCTTGTTGAGTCTTGCCTCATGAATGCCAAAACCATCGCACCGCCCATGACCACCGCGCCGCGCAATCGCCTGCGCTTGTCCCTCGACCGCTTCGGCCTGCCACTGGTGTTTATCCTGCTGTGCGTGGTGATGGCGTTTTCCAGTGAATACTTCATGACCTGGCGCAACTGGATGGACATCCTGCGCCAGACCTCGATCAACGGCATCCTGGCCGTAGGCATGACCTACGTGATCCTCACCAAAGGCATCGACCTGTCGGTGGGCTCGATCCTGGCCTTTGCCGGGCTGTGCAGCGCCATGGTTGCGACCCAGGGTTATGGCCTGCTGGCGGCAGTCAGTGCGGGGATGTTTGCCGGTGCGATGCTCGGTGTGGTCAACGGTTTTATGGTCGCCAACCTGTCGATCCCGCCGTTCGTGGCCACCCTCGGCATGCTCAGCATCGCGCGGGGCATGACCTTCATCCTCAATGACGGCAGCCCGATCACCGACCTGCCCGACGCCTACCTGGCGCTGGGCATCGGCAAGATCGGCCCGATTGGCGTGCCCATCGTGATCTTTGCGGTGGTCGCACTGATCTTCTGGATGGTGCTGCGCTACACCACTTACGGCCGCTACGTGTACGCGGTGGGCGGCAATGAAAAGAGTGCGCGCACCTCGGGTATCGGCGTGCGCAAGGTGATGTTTTCGGTGTACGTGGTCTCGGGTCTGCTCGCCGGGTTGGCCGGCGTAGTGCTCTCGGCACGCACCACCTCCGCCCTGCCCCAGGCCGGGGTTTCTTATGAGCTGGACGCGATTGCCGCCGTGGTGATCGGCGGCACCAGCCTGTCGGGCGGCACCGGCAGCATTGTCGGCACGCTGTTTGGTGCGCTGCTGATCGGCGTGATCAACAACGGGCTGAACCTGCTCGGCGTGTCCTCCTATTACCAGCAGGTCGCCAAGGGCCTGATCATCGTGTTCGCAGTACTGATCGACGTGTGGCGCAAGAAAAAACGCTAGAGAACGACCCACAACAATAACCGGAGTTCTACTCATGAAACTTGGTACCACTTTGGCCGCCGCGGCGACCCTCACCCTGCTCGCCAGCAGCATTGCCTTTGCCGCCGATGGCAAGACCTACAAGATCGGCGCGGCCGTCTACGGCCTCAAGGGCCAGTTCATGCAGAACTGGGTCCGCGAGCTGAAAGAACACCCGGCGGTCAAAGACGGCACCGTGCAACTGACGGTGTTCGACGGCAACTATGACGCCCTGACCCAGAACAACCAGATCGAAAACATGGTGACCCAGCACTACGACGCCATCCTGTTCGTGCCGATCGACACCAAGGCCGGTGTCGGCACCGTGAAGCAAGCCATGAGCAACGACGTGGTGGTCATCGCCTCCAATACGAAAGTAGCCGATGCCTCCGTACCTTATGTGGGTAACGACGACGTGGAAGGCGGCCGCCTGCAGGCCCAGGCCATGGTCGACAAGCTCAACGGCAAAGGTAATGTGGTGATCATCCAGGGCCCGATTGGCCAGTCGGCGCAGATCGACCGGGAAAAGGGCGAGCTGGAAGTGCTGAGCAAGCACCCGGACATCAAGATCATCGAGAAAAAGACCGCCAACTGGGACCGCGCCCAGGCCCTGACCCTCACCGAAGACTGGCTGAACGCGCACCCCAAAGGCATCAACGGCGTGATCGCGCAAAACGACGATATGGCCCTGGGTGCCGTGCAGGCGCTGAAGTCCCACGGCTTGACCTCCAAAGACGTGCCGGTCACCTCTATCGACGGCATGCCGGACGCGATCCAGGCGGCGAAGAAAGACGAAGTCACCACCTTCCTGCAAGACGCCCAGGCCCAATCCCAAGGCGCGCTGGATGTGGCGTTGCGCGCACTGGCCGGCAAGGACTACAAGCCGCAATCGGTGATCTGGGAGCGCTACGGCAAGGACGTGAAATGGGGCGATGGCACCGCCAAGAACTACATCCTGCCGTGGGTGCCCGTCACTAACGCGAATGCCGATGCGCTGTACCAACAAGTCAGCGGCGGCAAGTAGCTTGATCGTTCCCACGCTCCGCGTGGGAATGCATCCCGTGACGCTCCGCGTCACCCAACATCGGGACGCAGAGCGTCCCAGGCGGCATTCCCACGCAGAGCGTGGGAACGATCAAGAGAGGAGTCATTCATGTCTGGATTCTGGAACCAAGCCTTCGACCTCACCGGCCGTTGCGCGGTGATCACCGGCGGCGCCGCCGGCATTGGCCTGGCCTGCGCCCACCTGCTGGTGGAGCGCGGCGCCCGCGTGGCCTTGCTCGACCGCGACCCGGCGGTGGTGCACGTCGCGGCCAGCCTGGGCGACGGCCACCTGGGTATTGCCGTCGACCTCAGCCAGGTCGGCCAGATACAGCGCACCATCGACAGCGTATTCGAACATTTCCAGCGCCTGGATTACCTGATCAACAGCGCCGGCGTGGTGTTGCTGGACAAGGCCATCGACGTCAGCGAAAGCGCCTGGGACACCACCCTGGACATCAACCTCAAGGCCAGCTTCTTTGTGGCCCAGGCCTGCGCCAGACACATGTTGGCGCAGGGCAGCGGGCGCATCGTCAACCTGGCCTCCCAGGCCGCCGTGATTGGCCTGGACCGTCACGTCGCCTACTGCGCGAGCAAGGCCGCCATCGTCGGCATGACCAAAGTGCTGGCCATGGAATGGGCGCCACAGATCAACGTCAACGCCATTTCCCCGACCATCGTCGAGACCGCCCTGGGCAAAAAAGCCTGGGCCGGTGAAGTGGGTGAAAAGGCCAAATTGCAGATCCCGGCCGGCCGCTTCGCCCAGCCGGAAGAAATCGCCGGGCTGGCGCTGTACCTGCTCAGCGACGCCGCGCAGATGATCACCGGCGCCAACATGGTGATCGATGGCGGCTACAGCATTCAGTAATTCATCTTTTGTCGTGAGGTTTTTGCCATGTCCACCGCCACCGAACGCACACCTGAACACCTCTCCCCGGTCATCCCGAAAACCATGCAGGCCGTGGTCTGCCACGGCCCGGAAGACTATCGCCTGGAAACTGTCGACGTGCCCACGCCCGGCCCCGACGAGATTCTCACCAAAGTCGAGCTGTGCGGCATCTGCATGGGTGACATCAAGACCTATCGCGGCGCGCCGTCGTTCTGGGGCGATGCCGAGCAACCGCGCTATGTGAAGCCGCCGATGATTCCGGGGCATGAGTTCGTCTGCCGTGTGGTTGCCCTCGGCCCAGGCGCAGAAAAACGTGGCGTGGCAGTCGGTGACCGAGTGATCTCCGAGCAGATCGTGCCGTGCTGGGGCTGCCGTTTCTGCAACCACGGCCAGTACTGGATGTGCCAGAAGCACGACCTCTACGGTTTCCAGAACAACGTGCAGGGCGCCATGGCCCAGTACATGATCTTTACCAAGGAAGGCATCATCCACAAAGTTCCGGAATCCATCGCCCCGGATGAAGCCATTTTGATCGAGCCGCTGGCCTGCTCGCTGCACGCGGCCGAGCGCGCGAATGTCGACCATGACGACGTGGTGGTGGTCGCCGGTGCCGGTACCTTGGGCCTGGGCATTATCGGCGCGGTGCGCCTGCGCAACCCGAAAAAGCTCATCGTGCTGGACATGAAACCCGAACGCGCCGCCCTCGCCTTGCGCATGGGCGCCGACGAGGTGTGGAACCCGGCCGAAGTCGACGTGATGGCCAAGATCCGCGCGATCACCGACGGCTATGGTTGCGACATTTATATCGAAGCCACCGGGCACCACAAGGCGGTGAACCAGGGCCTGGCGATGCTGCGCAAACTGGGGCGCTTCGTCGAATTCAGCGTGTTCAATGACGAGGCCACGGTAGATTGGTCGATCATCGGCGACCGCAAGGAATTGGATATTTTGGGTTCACACCTGGGACCCTACATGTACCCGCGCGCCATCGACTTTATCGGTAACCGCAAGATCGACATGCGCGACGTGGTGACTCACAAATTTGCGCTGGCGGACTTCAAGGAAGCGTTCGCGGTGATGGAGCGTGGGGACAAGTCGCTCAAAGTAGTCCTGCAACCCTGACTTCAGCGACACCCCCTGACCCTGTGGGAGCCGGGCTTGCTGTGGCGAGGGAGCTTGCTCCCGCTGACTGCGCAGCGGTCTGCGGCTTTTTGGGGGCGCTTCGCACCCCAGCGCAAGCAAGCTTGCTCGCCACAATAAGCCAGCTTTCACAATTAAAAGTGTTGCCCTTCAAGAACAAGAACAGGAACCCGCGTTATGAATCGAGTCATCAACGATCCGGACCAAGTGGTCGAGGACATGCTGCGCGGCATCCTGGTCGCGCACCCCGAGCTGCGCCAGTACGAAACCAACCCAAGGGTCATCACCAAGGCCAAGCCATCGGCAGCCGGCCGCGTCGGCATCGTCACCGGCGGCGGCTCCGGCCATGAACCGGCCTTCCTCGGTTACGTCGGCCCAGGCCTGGTGGATGCCGTGGCCGTCGGCGAGATTTTCTCTTCACCCACCGCCAAAAGCTTTTTCGACGCCTTCCGCGCCGCTGACCATGGCGCGGGCGTGGCCTGCCTGTACGGTAACTACGCCGGCGACAACATGAACGTGAAGCTGGCCATGAAAATGGCTGCCAGCAAAGACATGCGCATCCGCACCGTGGTCGCCAACGACGACGTGGCTTCCGCGCCCAAGGCCGATATCGCCAAGCGCCGTGGCGTGGCCGGCGAAATATTCATGTGGAAGATCGGCGGCGCTGCGGCTGCCCAGCATTATGACCTGGATGGCGTGATTCGCGTCGCACAGAAAACCGTGGATAACTGCCGCTCCATCGGCATCGGCCTCACGCCCTGCACCATTGCGGCCGTGGGCAAACCGAACTTCCAGATTCCCGATGGCCAGATGGAACTGGGCATCGGCCATCACGGCGAACCGGGCATTGAAGTGATCGCCATTGAACCGGCTGCCGCCATGGCCGAGCGCATGCTCGCGCCGATCCTCGCCGACCGCGATTTCAGCCAGGATGACAGTGTGGTGGTGCTGGTCTCGGGCCTGGGCGCCACGCCGGTGATGGAGTTGTATGTGTTCTACGCCGAGGTCGAAAGCCAACTCAAGGCCAAGGGTTTGAAGATTCACCGTTGCTACGTCGGCAACTACTTCACCTCCCTGGAAATGATGGGCGTGACCCTGACCCTGCTCGGCCTCGACGCCGAGCTTAAAACCCTGATCGACCAACCCTGCCGTTCCATCGGCATGACCCAGGCGGAGTGAACCATGAGCCAGCACTTTTCCACCCGCGACGGCAGCGCCATTGTCGCTGACCTGGTCAGCGTGATCGTGGCCAACCGTGAATACCTCAGTGAAATCGACGGCGCCATTGGCGACGGTGACCACGGCATCAACATGGCCAAGGGCTTTGCCCATTGCGGGCGCAGCCTCGAAGGCCGCCAGTTGACCCTGGCCGAAGCCCTGGATGAACTGACCCTGAGCCTGATGGAAGGCATCGGCGGCTCCATGGGGCCGCTGTATGGCAGCCTGTTTATCGGCATGGCGGATGAGGTGCGCAGCAGCGATGACATCGACGCGGCAACCTTTGCCCACCTGCTGCGCGGCGGCCTGACCTCGTTGCAGGACATCACCGAAGCGGGCGTGGGCGACAAGTGCTTGATGGACACGCTGATCCCGGCGGTTGAGGCCTTTGAGCGTGCGCATGCCAGTGGCGCGTCGTTTAATGATGCGCTGGAGGCGATGAAAACCGCCGCGTCCCAAGGGCGCGATTCGACCAAAGACCTGATCGCCAAAATCGGTCGCGCCAGCCGCCTGGGCGAGCGCTCGCTGGGTGTACTGGATGCGGGGGCGGTGTCGTGCTGCCTGATTCTTACGCGCCTGGCCGATTCCGTGCAGCCCCGGCTGACTGCTTGACCTGCTGGATATAACGCGCCACCGCCGGCGCTTTTTCAAAGCGCCGGTGAATCAGCGACAGCCACGACAACGCTGCATCATCCTGATGAATCGTGCGGTAGACCACGCCCGGCAAACCCACATGCCCGACCATCGATGCCGGTACCACTGCCACGCCCTGCCCTAACGACACCAACGCCACCACCGCAACCAACCCGCCCGGCTGCGGCCCCAGGCGCGGCGCGAAGCCGCCTTGGGCCGCCACGTGCAAGGTGCCGTTAATTTGTTCCGGCAATATAAACGTCTCGTTTTGCAGGTGTTCGCAGCCGATGGCCTTGAGCCCCAGCAGCCAGGAATCCTGAGGCAGCGCCAACACAAAGCCTTCGCTGTCCAGACGCACCGCCTCCACGCCGTCAGGCAAGGTCATGGGCGAGCGGATATAGCCGATGTCATAACGCCCATCGGCTACAGCACTGGGTAACGTCGCCATTGCGCATTCGCGCACATTCACACTCACATCGGGAAACGCCTGGCTGAACGCCTGCATTTGTTTTTGCAGCAGCCCCGAATACACCGCCGATGCCACATAGCCCAATTCGATATGCCCGATTTCTCCCCGCCCGGCGCGCTGGGCGTTGCGTTGGGCGAACTCGAACTGGCGCACGGTGGCTTCAGCCTCGATCAGCAAGGCGGCGCCGGCTTCAGTGAGGCTGACTTCACGTTGCTGACGGATAAACAGGCGCGTGCCCAGCGTGGCTTCCATGTCCTGAATTTGGCGGCTCAAGGTCGGCGGCGCGATGCCCAGTTGTTCAGCCGCGCGGGTGAAATTGCGCTGCCTGGCGACGGCGAGGAAGTAGCGGAAATGGCGGATTTCCATTCAGGCATTAGCTCAAAGGTAATGAAGTGCAGGGTTCCAGCTAATAAAACAGAGCATAGCCGGAGATAAGCTCAACGTACTTCCACACTAGAGAGCCCTTGCGATGCACGTCAACTGTGTTTCCCATATTACCTGTAAGGCAATCAAGCCATGAGCCAGGTCAGCCCGCGCCTCACCCTGCTGACCGCCTCCGGCGTCTGCTCGCTGATTGTGCTCGACACCAATATCGTCGCCGTCACCCTGCCAAGTATTGCGCGCGACCTGGGTGCGAATTTCGCCGATATCGAGTGGGTGGTCAGCGCCTACATGCTGGCGTTCGCCGCGTTATTGCTGCCCGCCGGCAGCATCGCCGACCGCTTTGGTCGCAAGCGGTCGCTGATCTGGGGCTTGAGCATTTTCATCCTCGCCTCGCTGGGCTGTGGCGCTGCACCGAATGCGTTGCTCCTGGACATCGCCCGCGCCGTCAAAGGTGTCGGCGCAGCCTTGCTGCTGACCTCTGCCCTGGCCTCCATCGGCCACACCTTTCACGATGAAGTAGAGCGTGCCAAAGCCTGGGCGTTCTGGGGTGCGTGCATGGGCGTGGCGATGACCGCCGCGCCGACACTGGGCGGCGTGATCACTCAGTACCTGGGCTGGCGGTGGATCTTCTACCTCAACCTGCCCGTGGGCCTGGGGTTGATGGCGTTGGCGCTGCGGGCGATTCCCGAATCGCGCGACACTCAATCGGCACGCCTGGACCCGTGGGGCAGCCTGGCCTTCAGTGCCAGCCTGATGTGCCTGATCTGGGGTTTGATCGAGGCCAATCGCATCGGCTGGGATAACCCGCTGACCTACACACGCCTGATTGGCGGCGCAGTGTTGCTGGGGGTGTTTGTGCTGGTCGAACGTGTGCAACAGCGGCCCATGGTCGACTTGCAACTGTTCCGGCACCCGCGTTTTATCGGCGCGCTGCTGGGGATGTTTGCCTACGCCGGCTGTGCCCAGGTGATGATGACGTTACTGCCGTTTTATCTGCAGAACGGCTTGGGTTTTTCTGCCATAGCGTCGGGTCTGGGTATGTTGCCGTTTGCCCTGACCATGCTTATTTGCCCACGCATCGGGGCACGGCTGGCCGGACGCTTTGCGCCTGCAACGATGATGGCAACCGGTTTGATTCTGGTGGGCTGCGGCAACCTGTTAAGCGCCTGGGCGGTCAATGCGGGCGGTTATCTGCCCTTCGCGCTGGCGATTGCGGTGACGGGCGCCGGTGCGGGCCTGCTCAATGGCGATACGCAGAAAAACATCATGGCCTGCGTGCCACGTGACCGCGCGGGCATGGCGTCGGGCATGAGTACCACCATGCGTTTCAGCGCGATCATGTTGGCGATCGGCGTGTATGGGGCGCTGCTCAGCAGCCATAGCGAGCAATTGCTCAGCGCGAGTATCGACGCGCAATGGCAGGCGCAAGCGGCGGCGATTGCATCGAGGGTAGTGGCCGGGGATATGCCGGCAGCCATGGTTTTGTTGCCGGAACCGGCGCGGGCGCTGGTGCAGCCGCTGGCGCGGCAGGCGTTTGTGGGTGGGTTCAGCGGGGTGTTGTGGGTGGCGGGGTTGTTGGGTTTGCTGGGGGCGTTGGTGGTGGGGACGTTGATGCGAAAACCGATTCCCGCCCTGCCCCAAAACTAAATGTGGGAGCCGCTACGATCGTTCCCACGCTCTGCGTGGGAATGCATCCTGTGACGCTCCGCGTCACCTTGCGTCATCTAAGGCGGGACGCGGAGCGTCCGGGGCGGCATTCCCACGCGGAGCGTGGGAACGATCGGTAAGCCCGTTCCCACACTGGGATCACCTACCGCCTGTCGTTACCAGAACCGCTGCTGGGTCAACCGGCTCCACCAGGTCAGCAACACACGGTCCACCGAGCCGCTGGCCGCCAGGCCCACGCGTTCCTGCAGGCTTTTACGCTCGGCGTAGTGCAGGTGGAACACCTCGGCCGTCTTGGCCTTGGTCGCCAGGTATTCGTCGCTGGTTTGCAGTTCGTCGACCAGTTGTTTATCGAGCGCTGCAACACCCAGCCACACTTCTCCGGTCGCGACGTCATCGATGGCCAGCTGCGGGCGATAGCGCGACACAAAGTTCTTGAACAACTGATGAGTGATGTCCAGGTCTTCCTGGAACTTCTCCCGGCCCTTCTCGGTGTTTTCGCCGAACACGGTGAGGGTGCGCTTGTATTCACCGGCGGTCAGCACTTCAAAGTCGATGTCGTGCTTTTTCAGCAGGCGGTTGACGTTGGGCAGCTGCGCCACCACACCAATGGAGCCGAGGATGGCAAAGGGTGCGCTGATGATCTTCTCGCCAATGCACGCCATCATGTAGCCGCCGCTAGCCGCCACCTTGTCGATGCACACGGTCAACGGCACACCGGCCTGACGGATACGCGCCAGCTGCGACGAAGCCAGGCCATAGCTGTGCACCATGCCGCCGCCGCTTTCCAGGCGCAGCACCACTTCGTCTTTCGGCGTGGCCAGGCTCAGCAGCGCGGTGATTTCATGGCGCAGGCTCTCGGTGGCCGAGGCCTTGATGTCGCCGTCAAAATCCAGCACAAATACCCGTGGCTTGGCCTCGGGTTTCTTCTTGCTGTTCTTCTTTTCGGTCTTGCTTTCGGATTTGCGCAGGGCCTTGAGCTGGTCCTTGTCGAGCAGGCTCGACTCGAGGCGCTCACGCAGGCCTTTGTAGAAATCATTGAGCTTGCTGACCTGCAATTGGCCGGCGGATTTGCGCCGCCCCTTGCTGCGCAACGCGGCGAAACTGATCAGTACCACCAGAATAGCGACCACCAGGGTGACGGTCTTCGCCAGAAAGCTCGCGTATTCGGCCAAAAAATCCATATGTCTCCTTAAAAAAGCACGGCGCCAGGCGCGGATGGCCCCAGCATACCGACGGCACCGCCTTCGGACCAGTGCTCAAACCGCCAGCAGTCGGCCTCTAACGCACTTTTAAAACAAGCGTATGTTTTTTCATTGACAGCTCCCTGCCATCCTCATAACCTCGCCAGACTTTCAACGTACCGGGAAAACGGACGTGGGCAGCATCTATCTGATTCGACATGGCCAGGCCTCCTTCGGTGCAGACGACTATGACGTCCTGTCGCCCGTCGGCGTAGAGCAAGCGCAAGTACTCGGTCGCCACCTGGCGGACCTGGGCCTGACGTTTGACCGCTGCCTGTCTGGCGACCTGCGTCGCCAGCAGCACACTGCCTCCGCCACATTCGATCAATACCGTGCCCTCGGCCTGTCAGCCCCAACCTTGGAAATCGACCCGGCCTTCAACGAATTCGACGGCGAAGCGATCATCCGCGCCCTGCTCCCCGACCTGCTGACCACCGAGCCTCACGCCTTGGATATCCTGCGCAACGCTGCGCAAAACCGCAGTGAGTTCCAGCGCATTTTCGCCCTGATCATCGAGCGCTGGCTGGCCGGCACCTACGACCCACCCGGTCTGGAAAGCTGGCTGGGTTTCGTGGAGCGTGTGCAGGGTGGCCTGCAACGCATCCTGGAAGCCGCCGACAACACCGACAAGGTCGCCGTGTTTACTTCCGGCGGCACCATTACCGCCCTGCTCCACCTGATTACCCGAATGCCTGCCGCGCAGGCCTTCGAACTGAACTGGCAAATTGTTAACACCTCGCTCAACCAGCTTAAATTCCGTGGTCGCGAGGTGGCACTGGCTTCCTTCAACAGTCATACCCACTTGCAACTGTTGAAGGCGCCGCAGCTCATCACATTCCGATGAATTGCGGCCAACCGTGACCCCAAGGTCACTGGACTCTACCTTAAAGGATCGAAACCATGACTGACGTAGCCAAAGCTGTAGAAGCAATGAAAGCCAAATTCAACCCAGGCGCTGCCGACGGCCTGGACCTGGTGTTCGGTTTCCGTATCGACGACACCCAGAACTTCTCGCTGGTGGTCAAGAACAACACCTGCGAACTGCTGGAAGGCGAAAACCCTGACGCCCAGGTTACCCTGGTGACCGACGGCGAAACCATGGAAGGCATCGTCAGCGGCGATACCGACGGCATGCAGGCCTTCATGAGCGGCAAGCTGCGCACTGAAGGCGACATGATGCTGGCCATGAAACTGAGCGAGCTGTTCCCGGCCTGATAACGCCGCGCTCAAAAAAAATCCCGCCTTTCGGCGGGATTTTTCGTTCAGCCAGCCTCCCGGTCAGCGGGTGTTGGCGTCATCCATTTCTTCAAACGTGTCCATGTACGCAGGGTCATTACCATCGTTTTCACGAATCACACGCCCTTCATACTCGGCGGTGATTTCACCGGTATTGACGTCAAGCCCAACCACGATCACCAGCTTGTATTTGCCCACTTGCAAGTACATGTCATAGAGGTCCCGGGGTTCATCAGGCGCCATAAAAAAGCTGTAGCTGTAACGTACGCGCTTGGTTAACACGGGCCACTGTGCTTCAAACGTGCGGGAATCGAAGGATGGGAGCACATCGCTGATTCCACGCAGCGCGGCCTCGACCAGTTGGTCATTGTCCTTGGCCTTGAAGACCACCGGATGAGTGCGAGTCATCGACCGCATAGGGTTGGGAACAATATCCGTTTCAAGGCGGTACATGCCGCTGCTGAACCACTTTGTTGCATCGAAGGTGTCGTCACCTTTCTCGCATTCGCGGCAATGCATCATCAGCGGGGCCGCGGCGCTTTCTCGGGAATACAGTGAAGTCATGAACACACCGCAGGTGAGCAGCAATACCCCCAATAGGCCTGCACTGCCAACCCGCGCGATAACATTCGCCATCGTCTACATCCTTGTCTGAAGGGGCGGCGAATTTACCTGATTCAGACCTCTTGGTGGCGGGATTTTTTTGCCCGTCATTTCACAAGCGATGTAGTTTTAATGTGGGAGCTGGCTTGCCTGCGATAGCCATAGGTATCTACACAACTTTTGAAGGCAGCCAATTTCTCCTGTGGCGAGCAGGCTTGCCACAACAGCCCACTTGCAACAGACTCCGTGTTAACCGGTTGTGTAGATACCTATGCTGCGATAGCGGTGGGTCAGCCCACCCGTGTGTGGCTGATGGCAAGCCAGCTCCCACAGAAAAGCGAATCAGTGGCGCGGCTTAGCTTTTCGGCTGCAGCAACAACGCCACCAACGCACTCCACCCGGTCTGATGCGACGCCCCCAACCCACGCCCGGTTTCGCCATGGAAATACTCATGGAACAACACCAGATCGCGACTGGCCGGGTCTGCTTCCAATTGCGCATAGCCCGCCATCGACGGGCGCAGGCCATCTTCATCGCGCAAAAACAAGCGGGTCAGGCGCTGGCTGAGGCTGTCGGCCACTTCTTCAAGGGACGCCAGATAACCACTGCCCGTCGGGTACTCCACCGAGAAGTTATCCGCGTAGTAGCGGTGAAACTCGCGCAGCGATTCGATCAGCATGTAGTTCACCGGCATCCACAGCGGCCCGCGCCAATTGGAGTTGCCGCCGTACAAACGTGAGTCGGACTCGCCGGGCTGGTAGCGCGCGCACAGGGTGTCGCCATTCATCTTCAGCGCCAGCGGCTGCTCGGCGAAGGCCTTGGATAACGAGCGCACGCCAAACGTCGACAAAAACTCCTGGTCATCGAGCATGCGCCGCAGCAGGTCCTTGGTGCGTTCGCCGCGTAGCAAGGCGAGCAACAGGCGGTTGCCCTGCCCCGGTTCGTTCCAGCGCGACACCAGCTTGGCGAGGTCAGGCCGGTGTTTCATGAAGCCCAGCAGCCGCTCACGCAAGCCTTGCAGGCCTTCGTGCTCGCGTTGCTCCAGCACCAACACGGCAAACAACGGCATCAGGCCGACGATGGAGCGCAGGCGCACCGGCTCGCTCTGGCCGTCCGGGCGGTGCAGCACATCGTAGAAGAACTGGTCCTGCTCATCCCACAAGCCTTCGGCGCTGTCGTCGACACGGTTGATCGCACCGGCGATGTACAGGAAGTGCTCGAAAAACTTCACCGCGATATCCACGTACACCCCATTGCGCTTGGCCAGTTCCAGGCCGATGCGCATCAGGTCCAGGGCATAGGCGGCGACCCACGCGGTGCCGTCGGCCTGATCCAGCTGGTAGCCGGGCGGCAAGGTGGCCGAGCGGTCGAACAAGGCGATGTTGTCCAGGCCCAAAAAGCCGCCCTGAAACAGGTTGCGGCCCTCGGCGTCCTTACGGTTGACCCACCAGGAAAAATTCAGCAGCAGCTTGTGGAAAATCCGCTCGAGGAAATCCATGTCACCCACGCCGGTCAGCGCCTTGTCCTGCTGATACACGCGCCAACTGGCCCAGGCATGCACCGGCGGGTTGGCGTCGTCGAAACGCCATTCATACGCCGGCAACTGGCCATTGGGGTGCATAAAACGGTCTTTGACCAGCAACAACAGCTGTTGCTTGGCATACCCCGGATCAATCAGCGCCATCGCTACGGCCTGGAAGCCCTGGTCCCAAGAGGCGTACCACGGGTACTCCCAGGTGTCGGGCATGGACAGGATGTCGAAGTTCGACAAGTGCCGCCAATGGGTATTGCGGATGTGCAGGCGCTCGGGCGGCGGCGCGGGTTGGGCCGGGTCGCCGTCGAGCCACTGGTTTACATCAAAGTAGTAGAGCTGCTTGGACCACAGTAACCCGGCCAGGGCCTGGCGCTGTACATTGCGCGCGTCATCATCGGCAATGCCTTGCTGCAGGGCGGCGTAGAAGTCGTCCGCCTCCTGGCGACGCAGCTCGAACAGCTTGCGTGCATTGACCTCAGGCGCGTCCACCGGCGCAAACCGCAGGTACAGGGTTTTGCTCTGCTGGCCCACCAGTTCGAGGCTGAAACGCGCGGCGACCTTGGTGCCCGTGTCGCGACGGATTGCCGAGTCTGCGCCGCCCACCACGTAGTCGTTGATGCCGTCCTTGAACGGCCCCTGCGCCGGTTGCCCATCGAGCTTGGGGAAGTTGCTTTCGTTTTCGCAGAACAGCCACTCCAGGCCGTCCTCGCCCCAGGCGCTGAGATGGCGATCGGTCAGCTCATGATGCCGGGCCAGCACTCGTTCACCGTCCAGGCGCAACTGCGGCTTGGGCGCGTCAAAGGTCCAGCTCCAGTCATTACGCGCCCACAGTTGGGGCAGCACCTGCACACGCGTCGGCTGGTCCGCGCGGTTGTGCACGGTGACGCGCATGAAAATATCGTCGGGCTGATGCTTGGCGTATTCAACCGTTACATCACAGTAGCGGTTGTCTTCGAATACGCCGGTGTCGAGCACTTCGTACTCGGCATCCTCAAGCCCACGGCGGGCGTTTTCGGCGATCAGGTCGGCGTAGGGAAACGCCGCATGCGGGTATTTGTAGAGCATGCGCATATAGGCATGGCTGGGCACGCCGTCGACAAAAAAGTACAGCTCCTTGACGTCTTCTCCGTGGTTGCCCTCGGCGTTGTTGAGGCCGAACAGGCGCTCCTTGATGATGCTGTCACGCTCGTTCCACAGCGCCAGGCCCAGGCACCAGCGTTGCGCCTTGTCGCTGAAGCCGGCCAGGCCGTCCTCGCCCCAACGGTAGGCGCGGCTGCGGGCGTGTTCGTGGGGGAAGTAGGCCCAGGCATCGCCGTCGGCGCTGTAGTCTTCGCGCACCGTGCCCCATTGGCGTTCACTCAGATACGGGCCCCACTCGCGCCAGCGCTCGGCGTCTTCGGCGGCCAGGCGCTGGCCTTCAAGGGTTGCAAGGATGTTGGTTGCGGGCGTGGCCGTCATTGGGTCCTCCATCACTGACACAGTGGGGGCAGTGTAGAACCCATCCGTGCGCGGATGCACATGAAGTCGTGTTCGCGCGCGCAAAAAAAGAGGCCGCTGACTAGGCGGCCTCCGTTTGTGGCGGCGCGAGCTTAGAAGATCGCGTAGGTGTAGTTGAAGATCAGGCGCGTCTGGTCCTGGTCCGCAGTGCCGGTGTTGTGACCTTTGTAAGTACCAGTACGGAAGGTGGTGCCGAAGCCTTTGAGCGGGCCTTGCTGCACCACGTAGTCCAGGCGGAAGTCGGTTTCGTTTTCTTTCTGATCCGAACCACCGGCCACTTTGGACTTGATGCCCGTGCCGTCCAGGTACGCCACGGAGGCTTTCAAGCCTGGCACAAGGGCCTTGAAGTCGTAGGAGTACTGGCCAAAATTGACCTGCTCGCCCGCGCGGGAAAACTGGCCCACCACGGCGTCGGTGAACAGGTAGAAGTCGCTGCCGCCCGCGCCTTGTGCGTTTGGATCAGCGATGCTGCCCTGGTTGACCCAGACGAAGCCGCCGTCATCGCTCACACCGATGTGACCGAGCATCAGGCTGCTGCCGCCCAACTGGTAGGTGAACGCGGCGCTGTAGGTTTTGTTGTCCACTTCACCGGCGTGCTTGGCGTAGCCGCCGTTGTTGTTGAACTGGTAGCCGGCGTCACCGTTTTTGCCGTCGCTGGTGCTGTCGAAATAACGCAGGTCAGTCTTGAACGATTGGTCATTGCCCAATGGCAGCACGTGAACCAGGCCGAAGTAGTTCTGTTTGTAGAAGTCCTGCAGGTCGGCGTAGTAGTACTGCAACGTCAGGTTTTTAGCGATGGCGTTGTCGGACGAGCCAAACGGTTTGTAGTCCACACCGCCGAACTTGAAGCTGTCGCTGTCGCGGGTACCGCCGGCAACGCTCAAGCCCGTGGAGTTGCTGGAAGCACGGCCTTCGGCACGGTTGAGCTCACCACCGGTGAAGGTCACGTTGGGGATGTCGTTGGAGGTCAGGATGCCGCCGTCGAAGGTCTGCGGCGCCACACGGCTGTCGTTGGAAACCAGAATAGGCAACACCGGGGCCAAACCGCCACCAACGTGCAACTCGGTCTGGGAAATACGGAATTTCACGTTACCCGCAGCGCGACTGAAACTGTCGGCGGGTTCAGTGCCGTTGTTTTTGGTCGGGAAGAAGCTGTTGCCGTTACCCGCCAGGCCCGGGCCTGCGGCGTGGCCGTCGCCACCGTCCAGACGCAAGGCGCCGAACGCCATTACGTCAAAACCGACGCCAAGGGTGCCTTGGGTGTAGCCGGATTTGTAGTCAAAACGCAGCAAGGTCGCGGCTTCGCGCAGATCGTTGTTGGTGCCCGAACGGTTGTCGGCGCTGTAGTACATGGTCCGCGAGCTGACAGCCGCATGGCTGTCTTCAAGAAAACCGCTGTGCCCCGTGCCCGTGCCCAGAGAACCGAGCCCGAAGTCATCAGCGCACGCGTGTTGCGCGAGCAACGCTGCGGTGATGGATAACGCCAGTGTAGAAATTTTCATGTGTAACGGCCCCTAAACATTTTTTTATGTGCGTTGTGTGCAAACGGCGTTTTCATCCCTACAAACGTAACGATTGTTTCATGAGGACCGGGGCGCGCCTCGTGAAGAATTAGTTAGGAAAGTACCCGTGAAAATGAAATTTTCCTGGCGCCGATTTTTGTCATATTCATGTCATTTCATTCATTTGCAGAATGAAGTCCTGAGGATTCTTCGTTTGCCAGCCCCCTTAAAGCCCAACAGAATCCAGAGAAAGGCCGCACCCTCACCACCGTGTTCAGGAATTTTTCTATGCCAAGTGCCGCGTATGTCAGCCCCGACGAGATTCGCAAAGACTTTTCCAGGGCCATGTCCGACATGTACCGAGATGAAGTTCCGCTTTATGGCGCGCTGATGGAGTTGGTGGCCGAGACCAACACGCGGGTTTTGGACAGTGATTCCGGCCTGGCCAAACAACTGCAGCGCACCGGTGAAATGGAGCGCCTGGCCATGGAACGCCACGGCGCCATCCGCCTGGGCACCGCCCATGAGCTGGTCACCATCGGCCGTCTGTTTGCGGTGATGGGCATGCAGCCGGTGGGCTATTACGACCTCACACCCGCCGGTGTGCCGGTGCATTCCACCGCCTTTCGCGCTGTGCATGAACAGGCGCTGCAGGCCAGCCCGTTCCGCGTCTTTACGTCCTTGCTACGCCTGGAACTGATCGAAAACCTCGAGCTGCGCGCCTTCGCCGAAAGCGCCCTGGCCAAACGCTCGATTTTCACCCCTGGCGCCTTGGCGCTGATCGAGCAAGCCGAACGCGACGGTGGCCTTAACGCGGCGGATGCCCAAGCCTTTATCCGCGAGGCTTTGGAAACCTTTCGCTGGCACCACACCGCCACCGTGACCGGCGCCCAATACCAGCAATTGAGCGACCAGCATCGCCTGATCGCCGACGTGGTGGCGTTCAAAGGTCCGCATATCAATCACCTGACCCCACGTACTCTGGACATCGATCAGGTGCAGGCCGCGATGCCCGGCAAAGGCATCACGCCCAAAGCCGTGATCGAAGGTCCGCCACGTCGCCAGTGCCCGATCCTGCTGCGTCAGACCAGCTTCAAGGCGCTCGACGAGCCCATCGCGTTTACCGACGCAAAAGGCAGCCACAGCGCGCGTTTCGGCGAAATAGAACAACGGGGTGTGGCGTTGACGCCAAAGGGTCGCGCCCTGTACGACCAGTTGCTGAACGCGGCGCGCGACGAACTGGGCGCCTTCCCGAATGAGGGCAACGCTGCACGTTACGTCGAATTGATGGCGCAACACTTCCAGGCCTTCCCCGATAACCACGCGCAGATGCGTGAACAGGAACTGGCGTATTTCCGCTACTTCGTCACCGAGCAAGGCTTGGCGGCACGCGGCCAGGCCGGTCAGCCGCAAACGTTGGAGGCCTTGATGGCGGCCGGGCACGTGGCGGTGGTGCCTTTGGTGTATGAGGATTTTCTGCCGGTGAGTGCGGCGGGGATTTTCCAGTCGAACCTGGGCGATGCGGCGCAAAGTCACTACACAGCCCATTCGAACCAGGCTCAATTCGAGCAGGCGCTGGGCCGTCGGACGATTGATGAATTGAAGCTGTATGCCGAGACGCAGCAGCGCTCCATGGATGAATGCATCCAGGCGCTGCGTCCATGAAATAGGATGCCCGCCCGGCTCAGCAGCGCAATCCTTGCGCCGCAACAGTCCCCAGAGCCGGGTGGACGGCCGGCATCATAAGCAGTGAAACGCCGGCTGTCGCTCAGACAATTCTGAACAAATATGTCCGCGTCCTGTAGGACGTTTTATTGCAGCAAGTCCCTGATCTCGTCTTTAACCAACAGGCGTTTATCCTTCAGCTTCTTCAACGCCTCATCACTACCGGATGCCTTTTCGGCGCTCACCACCAGCTCATCGACGGTGTTGTACTTATCAAACAGCGCGTTCAAATGGGGATTTTTCGCCCGACGCCCGTCGACCTCTTCCTTGCTCAAACCCAAATCCTGATACAGGTCGTGTTTCACTGGCATGGAGTACCTCCGCAAGTTGTTCAATGGCCTACGCCTTGAAGCTAGCCCATTCCAAGGGGTCTTGTCATGTCTTGGGTCAAGGCGGTCCCGTTCGTCGTAATGCGCATGATGGGATCAAACCTTTGCCGTGCCCTGCCCTCCACTGTAGATCGCCACCCGAGGGAGAACGGTTTCATGACTCACGCTGCCACTGCTGTCGACACCCAATGCATCAACACCATTCGCACCCTGGCCATGGATGCCGTGCAAAAGGCCAACTCCGGCCACCCCGGCACGCCCATGGGCCTGGCACCGGTGGGCTACACGCTGTGGAGCCGCTTCCTGCGTTACCACCCCGAACATCCGGATTGGCCTAACCGCGACCGCTTTGTCTTGTCGGTGGGGCACGCCTCGATGCTGTTGTATTCGCTGCTGCACCTGGCCGGTGTGGTCGAGATTGATGCCCACGGCAAGCGCTCCGGCCAGCCGGCGATCAGCCTGGACGACATCAAGCAATTCCGGCAGATGAGTTCCAAGACCCCCGGCCACCCCGAGTACCGCATGACCACCGGCGTGGAAACCACCACCGGCCCGCTGGGCCAGGGCTGTGCCAACAGCGTCGGCATGGCCATGGCCGAACGCTGGCTGGGCAAACGCTTTAACCGCGACGGCCAGGTACTGTTCGACTACAACGTCTACACCCTGTGCGGTGACGGCGACATGATGGAAGGCATCAGCAGCGAAGCGGCGTCGATGGCCGGGCACTTAAAGCTCGATAACCTGTGCTGGATCTACGACAACAACACCATCAGCATCGAAGGCCACACCGAGCTGGCGTTCAGCGAAGACGTGATCAAGCGCTTCCAGGCCTATGGCTGGCACACCTTGCACGTCACCGATGCCAACGACCTGCAAGCCCTGAGCGCAGCGCTGGAAACCTTCCAGGCCAACACCGGCGCGCCAACCCTGATTGTGGTCGACAGCGTGATCGGCTACGGCTCACCGCACAAACACAACACTGCCGCCGCCCATGGCGAGCCATTGGGCGAGGAAGAAATCCGCCTGACCAAAGAGGCCTACGGCTGGCCGCAGGATTCCAGCTTCCTGGTGCCCGACGACGCCCGCACGGTGCTGCGCGATGCGCTGCTGGAACGCAGCCAGCCGCTGTATGAAACCTGGCAGCAACACCTGGCGCAGCTGGAGCAGTACGAACCGGAACTGGCCGATGAATTGCGCCGCATACGCGCCGGCGAAATGCCGGAGCATTGGCAGGACGAACTGCCCCACTTCGACACCGACGCCAAGGGCATCGCCAGCCGCGCCGCCGGCGGCGAGGTGCTGAATGCCTTCGCACAACAAATCCCCTGGCTGCTGGGCGGCTCGGCGGACTTGTCGCCATCGACCAAGACCAACCTCACCTTCGACGGCGCCGGGCGTTTCAGTGCCGATGACTACAGCGGGCGCAACCTGCACTTCGGCATCCGCGAGCACGCCATGGGCGCGATTGCCAATGGCATGGCGCTGTCCTACCTGCGCCCGTACACCTCGACCTTCCTGGTGTTCAGCGACTACATGAAACCGCCGATCCGCCTGGCGGCAATCATGGAATTGCCAGTGGTGTTCGTATTTACCCATGACTCGATTGGCGTGGGTGAAGACGGCCCGACGCACCAGCCCATCGAACACCTGACGCAACTGCGCGCCACGCCAGGGTTGCTAACCCTGCGCCCAGGCGATGCCAACGAAACGCTGGAACTGTGGAAGGTGGCCCTGGCGCAAACCCATCGGCCGAGCTGCGTGGTGTTGTCGCGCCAGGCGTTGCCGACCTTGGATCGCACAAAATATGCGGCGGCGTCCGGGGCGGCCAAAGGCGCTTATGTGTTGGCGGGTGCCGATAAGCCTGAGGTGCTGCTGTTGGCGACCGGCAGTGAAGTGAGCCTTGTGGTGGTGGCTTATGAGCAGTTGAAAGCTGAGGGCATTGCCGCTCAGGTGGTGTCGATGCCCAGCTGGGAATTGTTTGAAGACCAGGATCAGGCGTATCGCGACAGTGTCTTGCCACCCGCGGTAAAAGCCCGTGTGGTAGTGGAACAGGCAGGCCCGCTGGGTTGGGACCGCTACGTTGGGCAGACTGGCGCCAAGGTGGTGATGAACAGTTTTGGCGCGTCGGCGCCGTTGGCCAAGTTGCAGGAAAAGTTCGGGTTTACGGTGGAGAATGTGGTGAAGCAGGCCAAGGAGCAGATTCGACTGACTGGGCGTTGAGGGGGCATATCCGTTATTTAGGTAACGGCGGCGTATGGTTCCGCTCTTACAGCGGGTCACTTTTGCAAGGACCGGAATGCCGGCCCAGTCAAAAGTAACCAAAAGGTCCTCGCCCCAACACTCGGTGCCTCGCTGTGGCTCGGCATGCCCGCAATCCGCCAGTGATTTGGGGGGGCGATTTCAGATCAAGATCAAAAGCGCAGATCAAAAGACCGCTGACTTCGTCATCGAAAAGAATGTAAGAGCCGGAGCAACAGCAACAGCAGAGCCATACTCGGTCAAAGGTGGGAGCTGGCTTGCCTGCGATGGCATCAACTCTGTGTGCCTGATATACCGAGGTGTCTGCATCGCAGGCAAGCCAGCTCCCACAGAAAAGCAGCTCTTCAGTGCATGCAAATCCGCAGTCGATCTCATATTCAAAACTGCATGCGCTCCCACATTTAGACCCCGCGGCATCAGGTAGATAGGCTTTTGCCTTGCACTTGATCTGGCTCTTGCTTCAACCACTCAGGTCGGCTTTCAGGCCGCCGTGCTGTAGATCTTGATCTTGATCTTGCTTTTGATCTGAGACGCCCCGTTAACCACGATGGCCGAACGCAGGCTTGAATCCGTGGGTAACCCGGCAGGACGCCGGGTTAGCCGCGCTGGGCCAAGGATGGCCCATCGCGGCGGCCCACGGATTCAAGCCTTCGTTCTGGCACACCGAGCCTAAGCGAGGTGCCGAGTGGTGGGGCACAGACCTTTTGGTTACTTTTGGCTGGGCCGGCATTCCGGGCGTTTGCCAAAAGTGACCCGCTGTAAGAGCGGAACCATAAGCCGCCGTTACCCGAATAACGGATATGTACACCGACAAACCGCCATCGCAGGCAAGCCAGCTCCCACAATTAATCGGCGTTGAAACTTACACCAACTCCCGCGCCAGAAACGGTGCGGTACGGCTGGCTTTGCTCTTGGCCACCTTCTGCGGCGTACCACGAGCCACCACCTTCCCGCCCAAATCCCCAGCCCCCGGCCCAATATCAATCACCCAATCCCCCTGGGCCACCACGCGCATCTCATGCTCCACCACAACCACCGTATGCCCCGCGTCCACCAGATGATTAAGCTGGCTAAGCAAGCGATCCACATCCCGAGGATGCAAACCGGTAGTCGGCTCATCCAACACATACAACGTCGCACCCCGGGCATTACGTTGCAACTCGGTCGCCAACTTGATCCGCTGCGCCTCACCGCCGGACAGCTCAGTCGCCGGCTGCCCCAACCGCAAATACCCCAGGCCGATATCACGCAATACCAACAACGAACGCAACACCCCAGGCTGCTCGGCAAACACCTCGACCGCCTGCTCCACGGTCAACCCCAGCACCTGGGCAATGCTCAAGCCTTGCCACTTGATCGCCAACGTCTCAGGGTTATAACGCGCCCCATGACACGTCGGACACGGCGCATACACGCTGGGCATAAACAGCAACTCGACACTGACAAACCCTTCCCCCTCGCAATGGGGGCAACGGCCCTTGGCGACGTTGAACGAGAACTGCCCGGCATCGAAATGACGCTTCCTGGCCGCCGGCGTTGCCGCAAACAATTTGCGCACGTTATCGAACAACCCGGTGTAAGTCGCCAGGTTAGAACGCGGCGTGCGGCCGATGGGTTTCTGGTCCACCTGCACCAAACGTCGAATCTGTTCCAAACCGCTGCTGATCCGCCCACCACTGCTTTGCGGGGCATCATCTTCAAGGCTCGGTTCTTCGTCGCTTTCCAGCACACGGCCCAAGCCTGTGCCCACCAGTTCCAACAGCGCCTGGCTGACCAGACTGGACTTGCCCGAGCCGGAAATACCCGTCACCGCCGTAAAGCAACCCAGCGGGAAATCCACGCTTAGATCCTTGAGATTATTACGCGTCACGCCTTCAAGCTTCAGCCACCCCGACGGCTCACGTCGCGTCGTGCTGCAAACGCGCCGTTCGGCAAACAAATACTCGCGCGTCTGCGAGGCCTGCACATCCGCCAAACCGGCAGGCGGACCGCTGTACAGCACTTGCCCGCCGTGCTCACCGGCAGCCGGCCCCACATCGATCAGCCAGTCGGCCCGGCGCATGGTTTCCAGGTCATGTTCCACCACAAACAACGAATTGCCGGCCGCTTTCAAACGCTCAAGCGCAGTAAACAATGCTTCGCCATCCGCCGGGTGCAGGCCTGCCGAGGGCTCGTCCAGCACATAGATCACGCCGAACAGCTGCGAGCCCAACTGGGTGGCCAGGCGCAGGCGCTGCAATTCCCCTGACGACAAGGTCGGCGTGCTGCGCTCCAGGGACAGATAGCCCAGGCCCAACTCGGTGAGGGTGCTGACCCGCTCCAGCAAGTCCTGGGCGATACGCTGAGCGGCAAGGCGCTTTTCCACCGACAGCTTCATTTTGTCCTGCCCCGCCGCCACCGGGCGCAGCAGCTCGGCCAACTGCGCCAGCGACAGTTGCGACAGCGCGCCGATGTCCACCCCGGCAAACTTCACCGACAGCGCCGCCTTGTTCAGCCGCTTGCCCTCACACGCCGGGCACGCACTGCCCTGCATGAACTGCGACACGCGCTTTTTCATCAGTGCGCTTTGGGTATGGCTGAAGGTGTGCAGGATATAGCGCCGCGCACCGCTGAACGTGCCCTGGTAGCTCGGCTCCAGCTTGCGTTTCAACGCGTCGCGGGTTTGCTGTGGGGTGAAGCCTGCGTACACCGGCACGGTCGGGGTTTCGTCGGTAAACAGAATCCAGTCGCGCTGCTTTTTCGGCAGGTCGCGCCACGGGATGTCCACGTCATAGCCCAGGGTCACAAGGATGTCGCGCAGGTTCTGCCCCTGCCACGCCAAGGGCCAGGACGCCACCGCACGCTGGCGAATGGTCAAGGACGGATCGGGCACCATCAGCGCCTCGGTCACCTCATACACGCGGCCCAAACCGTGGCAGTGCGGGCAGGCGCCCTGGGGCAGGTTCGGTGAAAAGTCCTCGGCGTACAGCATCGCCTGCCCCGGCGGATAACTGCCGGCACGCGAATACAGCATGCGGATCAGGCTCGACAAGGTGGTGACGCTGCCCACCGACGAGCGTGCACTCGGCGTGCCGCGCTGCTGTTGCAGGGCCACGGCCGGGGGCAAGCCTTCGATAGCGTCCACATCGGGTACGCCGACCTGGTCAATCAGGCGCCGCGCATAGGGCGCCACCGATTCGAAATAGCGGCGCTGAGCCTCGGCATACACCGTGGAAAACGCCAGGGATGATTTGCCCGAACCCGAAACGCCGGTAAATACCACCAGGGCATCCCGGGGAATGTCTACATCGACGTTACGCAGGTTGTGTTCGCGGGCGCCGCGCACGCGTACAAAGCCTGGGCGCTGGGCGGTGATCGGGGGGATGTTGCGCTGTGACGTCATGGGCAACCTTGTCTGGCGGTGAGCACGCTGCGCACCCGTTGCGTGAGGGCTTCGGGGCTGTAGGGCTTGCTCAGCAGATGAATGTCGGAGCTCAGCAAATGATTGCTGGAAAGAATGTCGCGGGTGTGCCCGGAGGTGAACAGCACCGCCACCGGCGGGTGCTGCACGCGCGCCCAGTCGGCCAGGTCGGTGCTTTTGACCCGGCCGGGCATCACCACGTCGGTAAAGATCAGGTCCGGCTGCACGCCGTTTTGCAGGGTTTGCATGGCCCGGTCACCGTCTTCGGCGGTCAGTACCGTGTAGCCCGATTGCTGCAGCAACTCGACCACGGTCAGGCGCACGCCTTCGTTGTCCTCGACCACCAGGATGGTTTCCTGGCCGCCACTGTGAGTCGCCTGCTCGGTGTCGACCTCACCACATTCGGGTTCCAGGCTGTGGGGGAAATACATCTGCACTACCGAGCCTTTGCCCTCCTCGCTCCACACCTCCACATGCCCGCCGCTTTGGCGCACAAACCCGAACACCATGCTCAGGCCCAGGCCGGTGCCGTGCCCTTCGCGCTTGGTGGTGAAGAACGGCTCGAACGCACGCTTGAGCACCTCCTGGGGCATGCCGACACCGGTGTCGGTCACTGCCAAACGCACGTATTCACCGGGCTTGATGCTTTTACCGATGCAATCGCCCGGGTTGAGGATGATATTTTCGCCGCTGATGCGAATCACGCCTTCGCCTTGCATGGCATCGCGGGCATTGATCGCCAGGTTGAGCAGCGCGTTTTCCAATTGGTTACGGTCGACATTGATGCACCAGGAATCCTGGGGCAATTGGACGTCAATATGGATGGTTTCGCCCAGGGCGCGTTGAAGCAGCTCGCCCAAGCCTGCGTAGATGCGCTGCGGGTTGTACACCGCCGGTGACAACGGCTGGCGACGCGCAAACGCCAACAGTTGCGAGGACAGCTTGGCGCCGCGCTCCACCGCCGCAATGGCCGCCGTGACCCGGCGCTGCACCTGGGGGTTGTCCGGCTCATTCCGGGCCAGCAGGTGCAGGTTGCCGGCGATCACTTGCAGCAGGTTATTGAAGTCATGGGCCACGCCGCCGGTCAGGCCGCCGATGGCTTCAAGCTTCTGGGATTGGCGCAACTGATCTTCGGCGGCGGAACGCGCTTGCACTTCGGCGGCGACGCGTTGCTCCAGGTTATGGGTGAGTTCCTGGCGCAGGCGCTCGGAATGCACGTGCTCGGTGGTTTCCACCACAATCGCCAACACCCCGGCTGGCTGCTGATTGTCCCCGGCGACGGGGCTGTAATAGAGGTCCAGCCAGACGGTTTCCGGCTTGCCGTTACGCAACAACACCAGGTCTTTGTTGTTAAACGTCAAGGTGCCACCCGCCAGGCAGGTGTCGACCACGTGGCGATTGAACTCGGCCACCTCCGGCCAGCCCAGCTCCACCGGCGTGCCGAGCAAGTACGGATGCCGACCGCCGGCAAACACCGAATAGCTGTCGTTGTAGATCATGTAGCCGGCCCGCCCCCACAGCATCACCATCGGCACGGGCGAGGCCAGCATCATCTGCACGTTGCAGGCCAGGCTGGCGCTCCAGGTGTCAATCGGGCCAAGATCCGTGGCGGACCAATCGAAAGCACGGATACGCTGGGCCATTTCACCGGACCAGCCTTCACAGCCGTAGGGGTTGGATAAAAATTGCATCGGTTGGCTCTGTGCAAAGAGAGGGTATTTGCAACGTTTTGGAGCGCGCCAGCGGCGGATGGTTTCACTTGTTATAAGTTAGGAGGTAATGGCGACAAAAACCACTGCCCTCAATGAAAATCCCGGCTGCGCACATGAATGCCTTCCAGCAGTGGCGTCAGGTCGGTGAGACGCCCGGCAATCAGGTGCCGCACCTCGCCCACCGCCTCCCAGCGCCCGTCGACTTTGAGCAGCCGCGAGCCGACCAGCGCCAGGCGCTGGCGTTCTGCCAGGTCGCGCCAGACCACCACATTGAGGTTGCCGAATTCATCTTCCAGCGTCACAAAGGTCACGCCGCTGGCGGTGCCAGGGCGCTGGCGCCCGGTCACTAGACCGGCGACGCTGACATTGCGCCCATGCTCCACCGCCATCAGCTCCAAAGAACTGCGGCAGCGGCGTTTGCGCAACTCATCACGCAGCAACGCCAGCGGGTGCGGGCCGAGGGTGGTGCCAACCGTGGCGTAATCAGCCTGCAAGTCTTCACCAACCGTCGGCGCCGGCAATTGCACCGCCGCTTCGTCGGGGCTCGGCAGGCCCGCGAACAACCCCAGCTGTTTATGCACGCCTGCCACTTCCCAGCGTGCCCGGTGCCGGTTGCCCGCCAACGCACGCAAGGCCCCGGCATCCGCCAGCAACGCCTGGGCCCGCGCATCCAGGCCAGCGCGGTCGTCCAGGTCGGCAATGTCGCTGAACACTCGACGCTGGCGCGCCGCCTCGATGCGCCGCCCATCCTCCTCACGAAACCCCGAGATCATGCGCAACCCCAGGCGAATCGCCGGTTGCTGGCCGTCGACAGGCTCCAGGCTGCAATCCCAGTCACTGGCCAGCACATCCACCGGGCGGATCTGCAAGCGATGGCGCCGCGCATCCTGCAGGATCTGGTCCGGGCTGTAGAAACCCATGGGCCAGCTGTTGATCAAGGCACAGGCGAACGCCGCCGGTTCATGGCACTTGAGCCAGCAACTGGCGTAGGTCAGCAAGGCAAAACTGGCCGCATGGGACTCGGGGAAGCCATAGCTGCCAAAGCCTTTGATCTGCTCGAAAATCTGCGCGGCAAATTCCTCGCTGTAGCCGTTCTTGAGCATGCCGGTGCGCAGACGCTGCTGATGCGGTTCCAGGCCACCGTGGCGTTTCCAGGCGGCCATGGAACGGCGCAACTGGTCGGCTTCGCCTGGGCCATAGTCGGCGGCGACCATGGCGATCTGCATCACCTGTTCCTGGAACAGCGGCACGCCCAAGGTGCGTTTCAACACTGCCTCAAGTTCCGGT
The DNA here is from genome assembly GCF_021606215.1 of Pseudomonas sp. PA-5-4B. Taxonomy (NCBI): domain Bacteria; kingdom Pseudomonadati; phylum Pseudomonadota; class Gammaproteobacteria; order Pseudomonadales; family Pseudomonadaceae; genus Pseudomonas; species Pseudomonas sp. PA-5-4B. Next base: position 50,601 of record NZ_WKDB01000045.1, read on the forward strand.
GACGGATAAGTGGTGGGCTCTTCGTTATTCCGGCGCCGCAGGTACGGATGCACCATACCGCCCTGGATCGGCCCAGGCCGCACAATCGCCACCTCAATCACCAGGTCGTAGAAGTTCTGCGGCTTGAGCCTGGGCAGCATCGACATCTGCGCCCGCGACTCGATCTGGAACACGCCGATGGTGTCGGCCTTGCTGATCATTGCGTAGGTTGCCGGGTCCTCCTTGGGGATCGTCGCCAACGCCAGATCGCGGTTGCGATGGCGGCGCAGCAAGTCGAAGCAACGGCGTATCGCGCTGAGCATGCCCAACGCGAGGATATCCACCTTGAGCAGGCCGACGGCGTCGAGGTCGTCCTTGTCCCACTGGATAATGGTGCGCTCGGCCATGGCGGCATTTTCCACCGGCACCAGGGTGTCCAGCGGGTATTCGGAAATCACAAAACCGCCAGGGTGCTGGGACAAGTGCCGGGGAAAGCCGATCAGTTGTTGAGTCAATGTCAGCACACGCCGCAGGATCGGGCTTTGCGGGTCGAAGCCGCCTTCGCGCAGGCGTTCCAGCGGCGGCGCATCTTCACTCCAACGCCCGCAACAGTCGGCCAGCGCGTTGATCTGGTCCGGCGGCAAACCGAGGGCCTTGGCCACGTCGCGCACCGCGCCGGACGCGTGATAACTGCTGACCACCGCCGTCAACGCCGCGCGGGTGCGGCCGTAGCGTTGGAACACGTACTGCAGCACTTCCTCGCGGCGTTCATGTTCGAAGTCCACGTCGATATCCGGCGGTTCATTGCGCTCCTTGGACAGGAAGCGTTCGAACAGCATATCCGTCAGGCTTGGGTCGATTTCGGTGATGCCCAAGGCAAAACACACCGCCGAGTTGGCGGCCGAGCCACGGCCCTGGCACAGGATCGAACGGCTGCGGGCGAAGCGCACGATGTCGTGCACCGTCAGGAAGTAGCTTTCGTAACCGAGGTCGCTGATCAACTGCAATTCCTTGTTGATCTGCTGCAAGGTCTTGGCGTCAACACCGTGTGGCCAGCGCTGGGCAATGCCTTCCTCGGTCACGGTGCGCAGCCAGGATTGGGCATCATGGCCGGCGGGCACCAGTTCGCGTGGGTAGTGGTAGCGCAACTGGCTGAGATCAAAGGTGCAACGTTTCGCGATGGCCAGGGTTTCGTCGCGCAAGGCTTGCGGGTACAGCGCGGCCAACGCCTCGAGGCTGCGTAAATGCCGCTCGCCATTGGGGTGCAGGCGCGTGCCGGCTTCGGCCACCGGCACGTGATGACGGATCGCGGTCATGGTGTCTTGCAAGGCCCGGCGCCCGCGCGCATGCATGTGTACATCGCCGCAGGCCACCGCCGGGATCTGCAGGCTGGCGGCCAGGGCCAGGCGCTGCTGCAAATGGCGCGCATCGTCCTGGCCGCAGTGCAGGTGCACCGCCAGCCACAGGCGTTCGGCGAAGGTGTGTTGCAGCCATTGGAGGGTGGCCTGGGTGTCGCTGTCTTCGGCCACCCACAGCGCCAGCAGGCCGGGCATCGGTTGTTCGAAGTCGGCGTGCAGCAGGCGGTAACGGCCTTTTTCGGCGCGGCGGCGAGCCAGGGTGATCAGGCGGCACAGGTGTTGATAGCCGCTGAGATCTTCGACCAGCAACACCAGTTTCGGGCCGTTTTCGATGCGCACTTCGCTGCCGATAATCAGCGGCAAATCCACCGCCTTCGCCGCCTGCCAGGCTCGTACGATGCCCGCCAAGGTGCATTCGTCGGTGATCGCCAGGGCGCTGTAGCCTTGGCGCTTGGCACGTTCGAACAGCTCCAGCGCACTGGACGCGCCGCGCTGGAAACTGAAATTGGACAGGCAATGCAGCTCGGCATAGCTCATGCGAACCAGCCTTGCAGCCACAGCCCGTCGTTCTGCCCCACACAGCGATAGGCCCAGCCTTGCTGGCCGGCACGGGTGCGGATCAGGTAATAGTCGCGGCGGATATCGGCGCCGTCCCACCAGCCGGATTCGATGCGTTCCGGGCCCATCAGGATCTGCACGCCCTGCTCGGCCAGCAAGGTCGGTTCAGTCAGCAACCAGCCGGGGCGCTGCACCTTGTGCAAGGTCGGGCACGCACGGCTGTCGGCGCTCGCCTGCCAGGCACATTCGGGGCGGTGGTCGGCGTGAAAGCGCAGGCTTTGTACGGCCTCATCGCCAAGCCGTGCGCGCAAGCGTTCGCGCAGTTGCTCCCAAGGCAAGGTTTGTTGCGGGCGATCGTCGAACAGGTCCTGGCGTTGTGGCACAAACACCGGCAGGTCCTGGGCCACCAGGCGGAACCCGCGCACCGGAGAGGTGACTTGCACCTGTTCCAGGCGGCCACGGGCCAGTTCGAACAGCATCGACGGTTCGCGCTCGGCACTGAGCAGGCCGACCTTGATCACGCTGTCGGGCGCCTGGGCGTGTTCCAGGTGCAAGTCGAAGCGCTGCACGCCACTGTCGCGCCCGCAGAGGAAGGCGGACAAGTCACCGGTCAGACGTCGCAATGGGAACAGCAGCGCCTGGTGGGATTGCACGTCGAAATTCAGCTCGATGCGCACGTCGAACTGATCCGGCGGCTGGTAAAACGCCAGGGCCAGTGGGCGCTGCCCGCTCAGGGCATCCAGGTGCTTGAGCAAGCCGGCGTCAAAGCGTCGCGCCAGGGTGTGCCGAGGCAACGCCTGCACCTGGGCCAAGGTACGCAAGCCCATACGCGACAAGGCCGTGGCCGCCTGCGGGTCCAGACCGGCGCGGTCGATGGGCAGTGGCCCCAAGGCTTGCTGCAACGCCTCCTCACCGATCGCCAGGCCATCATAGATATTCGCCAGCACCCGCGCCGCCGCCGGGTTCGGCGCGGCGACGATACGGTGGCGAAAGCCCAATTCGGTCAACTCCTGGCGCAAGCGCGCCTCAAACTGCGGCCACGGCCCGAACAGGCCCAGGCTCGACTCGATCTCGAACAGCAACGCACGCGGGTAATACACGCTGACCTGGGAGCTGAAACGGTAGGCCCAGGCGGCGAGGAACTGCTGCCAGCGCTCGATTTCGGCGGGGTCGTATTCGGCGCTGGCAAAGGTTTTGGCCAGGGCATGCGCGGCCGTCAGCGATTGACCTGATCGCAGGCCCAAGGCGCGGGCGGCGGCATTGACGGTTTGCAGCACGCGGCGCTGCGGTGTGCCGGCCAGCAGTACCAACGGTTGATCCGGCTCAGGGTGCACACGCTGCACCCCGTCCAGCGCCAATTGCGGGAAGACAATACACACCCAGCGCATGGCAACCTCAGTGCCCCGCCAGTGCTATCGGCGCCGGGTGGGCCAAGCCGCCCCGGCACTTGAGCACCCGCACTTGCGCAGGTTTTGCCTCGACGGCCAGGCGCAAGGCGGCGGGCGATGAATTGACCGCCTCGCTCAAAGCGCGCCAGGCAAACGCCAGGGTTTGCCCGGTCTCGGCCGCCACCTGCAAGCGCCGCAAGGCGCGGTCGTCGGCCTTGCGCGGCCAGCACAGCACCGCGCCGCAACTGCCCGAACGCAGGCACTGCTCCACCGCCCACAACACGTCGCGCGCCTCGGCCTGGATCACCGAAAGCTGGCGCAAATCCACCCCGGCGTTCTGCCAGGCGTGGGGGTACGGCGTGTAGGGCGGCGCCACCAGCACAATCCGCTCGCCCGCCGTTGATAAGCGGGCCAGGGTTGGCAACACCAATTGCAGCTCGCCAACGCCCTCCTTCGCCATCAGGATTTCACTCAGCGCCGACTCCGGCCAACCGCCCGTGGGCAACACCGCGTCCAGCGCCGCCAGCCCAGTGGGGTGCACGCTGGCCGGTGGCACGGCGGGCCGGCCTTTCCAGACGCGGCCGCCATTGAACAGCGTATCCAGAGCAACGACGGCGCCCATCAACCTTGCCTCACCAGGCCGCAGAACACCCCTTCGATGGCCAGGTCCTGATCCGGCCCGACCACAATCGGTTGATACGCGGGGTTGCGCGGCAGCAGGCGCACCTGCTCGCCGTGGCGCTCAAAGCGTTTGATGGTGACTTCACCGTCCAGGCGTGCCACCACAATCTGCCCGTTCAAGGCTTCGGCGCTGCGGCGCACGCCCACCAGGTCGCCGTCGAGGATGCCGTCTTCGATCATCGAATCGCCCTGCACACGCAGCAGGTAATCCGGGGTTTTGGCGAAAGTGGCGGGGTCGAGTTGCAGACGATTGTGCACTTCGGCATCGGCGCCGATGGGCAGGCCGGCGGCGACACGGCCGAGTACGGGCACGTCCAGCCATTCGGGACGCGCCGGTTGGTTGAGCAGGCGGATGCCACGGGCCTGGTTGGGGTTGACCTCGATGAAACCGGCTTCGGTCAGGGCCACCACGTGTTTGCGAGCGACGCTGCGCGAGGCAAAGCCGAACGCCTCGGCGATCTCGGCGAGGCTTGGGGGCTGGCCTTGTTGCGCGATACGGTCGCGAATGAAGGTCAGGATGGCGGTGCGGCGGGGGGTCAGGGTTGTCATGGAGTACATTTGTACTCTTGTGGGAAATTTCTGACAATAGCCGGTAGTCGGGATTGGGG
>NZ_WKDB01000046.1:0-53923 GCF_021606215.1 Pseudomonas sp. PA-5-4B
GTGTCAGTCAGCACATTAGCTGGCTGACCCACCGCCATCGCGGGCAAGCCCGGCTCCCACAATTTTTGTGGTGTTCAGACGGGCGCCGAACCTATCCCCACCGTCGTCCGCACTCGGCCTTCGAGCCTACGCTTCAACCCCCGCGCCTCGATCACCAGCGTCGAGCCCTTGGCCGCATTGGCCCGGCCCCATTCTTCCAGCAACTCCAGACACGAATGGTCGATGTAGCTCAGGTTGCTCAGCGGCACATGCAAGGTGGTCCCCGCAGGCACCGTCGACAGCACCTGAGTCAGCGCAGGCACTTTCAGGAAGGTCGCGGCACCGGTCAATCGCAGCTCCATCTCACCGTCCTGGGGCAAATCGATCAGGCTGACTTTCAATCGCGAAGCTTTAAACGCGAGCTTCAGCAACGTGAGCCCAAAGCCCACCAATACGCCGGTCAGCAGGTCGGTGAAGATGATTGCCAGTGCCGTAGCGGCGTAGGTAAACATCGGCATCCGCCCATAACGGCCCAGCGCGCGAAAGGCTTTGACGTCCACCAGCTTGATCCCGGTGTACACCAGCACGCCCGCCAAACTCGCCACCGGAATGCTTTGCAGCACGCTCGACAGCAGCAACACAAAGCCCAGCAGCCACACACCATGGAACATCGCCGACAGACGCGTAGTAGCGCCGGCCTGCACGTTGGCCGAGCTGCGCACGATCACGCCGGTCATCGGCAAGGCGCCAACCAAACCACAGAGCATGTTGCCCACGCCTTGAGCTGACAATTCCTTGTCGAAATCGGAGCGCTGGCCGCTGTGCATTCGATCGACCGCTGCCGCAGAAAGCAGGGTTTCGGCGCTGGCAATAAACGCCACGGCGAAGGCGGCGATCAGCAGTTGCGGATCGGCCAGGTTCAGCAGGTCGCTGGGGCGGAGCCAGTCGATGGCGTCGGCGAGGTTTTCCGGCACCTCCACGCGCTTGACCTGCAACGCCAGCACCAGGCTGGTCACCGTCGCCAGGCCCACACCCAACAACGCGCCCGGTACGAAGCGCAATGTTTGCGGTCGGAATTTATCCCAGCAGTACATCACCAGCATGGTCGACAGACCCAGCAAACCAGCCTGCCAACCAAGACCGCCGCCCAGCGTCGGGATCGCGTCGGCCATGGCCGCCGGGAAGCCCGCCAGGTTATCCAACCCCGAAGGTTTAGGCGCGCCGTCGAGCATCACATGCACCTGCGACAGCACAATCAATACGCCGATACCCGCCAACATGCCGTACACCACCGCCGGCGCCGTGACCCGGAACCAACAGCCCAGGCGCAAACGCCCGGCCACCAGTTGCAGGAAACCCGCCAGCAACAGAATCGGCCCGAGCATCATCATCCCGTGCTGGCGCACCAACTCGAACACCAACACCGCCAGCCCCGCCGCCGGGCCACTGACCTGCAGTGGCGAGCCCGCCAGCCAACCCACTACCAGGCCACCGATTATCCCGGTGATCAGCCCCTTGGCCGGCGGCATGCCGGACGCAATCGCAATGCCCATGCACAAGGGCAGGGCGACCAGAAACACAACCACCGAGGCCAGCAGCTCCCGTGGCAATACAGCTTTCAATTGAGCAGCACGCATGATGGCTCTCCCGAGGGATTCGCCGGGCGCGGTAAAGCCTGGCTGCGTCCATGGCAGCCACCGCTTGACCCGGCAGGGAAGTGTTTTAGAAGCGCGCTCTAGGCGTCGCGCAAGGAATCGGCTCGGTGCCGTTCAGCGGTCTGAATGCCGCCTGGTCCGCATCGTAAGCGCGGATTTCGCTGGTCTCGATGTTGTAGATCCAACCATGGATAAACAAATGACCATTGGCCATGCGCGAAGCCACGGAAGGGTGGGTACGCAAATGCTGCAATTGGGCGATGACGTTTTCTTCGGTCAGCACCTTCATGCTCTCGCCTTCGTTGGCGCAGTCGCAATTGTCTTCGACCATGGACTTGGCGACTTCGGCGTGACGCAACCAGGCCCGTACCGTCGGCATCTTTTCCAGGCTGTCGGGGTTGAGTACCGCGCGCATGGCGCCGCAATCGGAGTGCCCGCACACGATGATGTGCTGTACGCCCAGGGCGAGTACCGCGTACTCGATGGCGGTGGAAACCCCGCCGTTCATCTGGCCGTAGGGCGGCACCACGTTGCCGACGTTACGCGTCACGAACAAATCGCCGGGGGAACTTTGGGTGATCAGCTCGGGGACGATGCGCGAATCGGCGCACGTAATAAACATCGCCCGTGGGCTCTGGGCCGTGGCGAGTTTCTTGAAAAGTTCTTCCTGCTGCGGGAAGACGTCGTGATGGAAATGCAAAAAGCCGTCAACGATGTGCTTTAACGCTGCATCGGCAGACTCCGCCACCTGAGTGGCTGAAGCCGACGCAGCCAACGGCTGTTTATCCTTGTCACTCATGATTCATCCTCTTTATTAATGCAGGGGAGTGTTCAGGTCAGTTCGACGTCTGGCTATCGGAAAAGTTGAAAAACTAAACAAACCAAGGCGTCGACTCACCAGTCACTCGCTGAACAAGGTAACCGGCGAAACTTAACTCAAACTGAATGAACCGCTCTAGAACGAGGGTTTCAGTGATATCAAAACGCGACTATTTCCACAGCAATGGCGCCTTCGTTCTCTTCAGTTTACAACAATGCCATCTGCCTGCCCGGCGGGCAAAACGCCGTGCAATCCAGATTAAACCCTTCCCGTCGATTCAGCCCCAGCCGCTTGATCGCTTTGTTGAAACGCTGCGCCAACAAATCAGCAAACGGCCCCTCGCCACGCATGCGCACACCGAAGCGGCTGTCGTACACCTCACCACCGCGCACCTGGCGCACCAGGCTCATCACATGGGCCGCGCGCTGCGGGTAATGCGCCGCCAGCCACTCCTCGAACAGTGGCGCCACTTCCAAGGGCAAGCGCAACATCATGTAGGCGGCGCTCTGCGCACCGGCAGCGTGGGCCTCGGTCAGCAGGCTTTCCAGCTCGCTGTCGTTGATCATCGGGATCATTGGCGAGCACAGCACGCCCACCGGGATACCCGCCTCGCGCATCACCCGAATCGCCCGTAACCGCGCCTTGGGCGCCGCCGTGCGCGGCTCCAGGATACGCTTGAGTTCGTCGTCCAGGCTGGTGAGGCTGATCATTACCGCCACCAGCCGCTGACGCGCCAACTCGGTGAGCAGGTCGAGGTCGCGCAAGATCAGCGAACCCTTGGTGATGATGGTTACCGGGTGCCGATAGCGCAGCAGCACTTCGAGGGTTTGCCGGGTGATTGTGTAGTCGCGTTCGATAGGCTGGTACGGGTCGGTATTGGAGCCCAGGTTGATCGGTGCGCAGACATAACCTGGCTTCGACAGCTGTTGCTCCAGCACGTCGGCGGCGTTGGTCTTGGCAATCAGTTTGGTTTCGAAATCCAGCCCTGGCGACATGTCCCAATAGGCGTGGCTGGGCCGCGCATAGCAGTAGATGCAGCCATGCTCGCAGCCGCGATAGGGGTTGATGGAGCGGTCGAACGGCAAATCCGGCGAGTTGTTGCGGGTGATGATGCTCTTGGCCGTTTCGATACGCACTTCGGTGCCCTGGGTCGGCGGCACTTCCTGGAACCAGCCGTCGTCTTCGGCCACGCTGACGGTCGGCGCAAAGCGGTTGTGCAGGTTAGTGGCCGTGCCCCGGCCACGGGGCGGCAGCGCAGTAGTCATGAAAACGCCTCGATACTGTTTTTATATACAGTATCGAGGCGCGAGGTTTCTGACCAGTGCCGTTTGGCGGCCAGGGCAAGATCAGTGCTTTTGCGTTACCTGCCCCAAATCGTCACCCGATGTGGTGCGCATATCGCTCTTGCGCAGGTCTGCCACGTCACTGGCTTTGACTGGCGCGCCTTTATTGCCCCAGCTGCCACGGACGAAACTGACCACATCCGCGACTTCCTGGTCCGACAGGCGCCACGCGAACGCCGGCATGGTGAAAGTCGACGGCGCCGTGTGGGTGGCTGGCAAGGTGCCGCCGTTCAACACGATGTTGATCAACGAGGTGGCGTCCGCCGTCTGCAACACCGGGTTACCCGCCAGCGCCGGGAACACCCGCGTGTAGCCATGGCCGTCGGTACGGTGGCACGCCGCGCAGTTGTCGATATACACCGACGCGCCCGGCTTGCTGTCGTCACCTTTCCACAGCGCCTCGGCCACCTGCTTGTCGTACTGATGCGGCTGGTCTTCAGGATCCACCGCCGGCAGGCTCTTGAGGTAGCGGGCGATCGCGGTGAGGTCGTCCTGGGACATGTACTGCATGCTGTGTACGACCACGTCACTCATGCCACCAAACACTGCGCTGCGGTCACTGCGGCCAGTCTTGAGGAATTGCACCAGTTGCTCCTCGCTCCAACTGCCAAGGCCGTCCTTGTGGTCGCCGCGCAGGCTTTTCGCGATCCAGCCTTCCAGCGGCGCACTGCCAGACAGGAACGCGTTGCCGTCAGTCGCGCTGAGGGCTTTTTCCTGCATGGTCAGGGCACGCGGTGTATGGCAGGCGCCGCAGTGGCCGAGGCCTTCAACCAGATAGGCACCGCGAGCGACCACCGGGTCGGTGGCGGCTTGCGCCTGATGCGCCTCGACCGCCGGCGCGAACATCCAGCGCCACGCCGCCAACGGCCAACGCATGCTCAAGGGCCAGGGAATATCGCTGTCCTTGTTCTCCTGGGCGACGGGCTCCACGCCCTTCATGAAATACGCATACAACGCCTGCATGTCACTGTCGCTGACACGCGCGTAGGACGGATACGGCATCGCCGGGTAAAGCGTACTACCGTTCTTGGCGACGCCATGGCGCACGGCCTTGTCGAAGTCTTCGAAGCTGTAGTCGCCCAGGCCGGTTTTGTCCGGGGTGATGTTGGTGGAATAGATCACGCCGATCGGGGTTTCCATCGGCAGCCCACCGGCGAAGGGTTTGCCACCCTTGGCGGTGTGGCAGGCCACGCAGTCACCGGCACGGGCCAGGTATTCGCCCTGCTTGACCAAATCAGTTTCGGCAGCGCTCACCGAGCAGCTGCTGAACAGGGCAAAACTGGCGATAACAAGTGCTTTCATGGTCATCGCTCCTTATGCCTGAACCAGTGGGCCGGGGTTTTTCAGGTACTGCTCGCGGATCGCTCGCGCCGACCAATAGGCCAGCGCTGCCACCAGGCCGGTCGGGTTGTAGCCCAGGCCTTGTGGGAAAGCCGATGCACCCGGAACAAACACGTTGTGTACATCCCAGCTTTGCAGGTAACGGTTCAACGCACTGGTTTTCGGGTCGGTACCCATGATCGCGCCGCCATTGAGGTGGGTGGTCTGGTAGGACGCGGTGTTGAATTGCTCACCGACTTTTTTGCCCAGCACAGCAATGGCCTTGGGGTTCATCGCCGCGGCGACCTTGCCCATTTTCTCCATCATGAAGCGGTTCATCTTGATGTCGTTTTCCTGCCAGTCGAACGTCATCCGCAGCAGCGGCAGGCCGTAGGAGTCGCGGTAAACCGGGTCCAGATCCAGGTAGTTGCTCCGGTAGGATTGATGCGCACCATGGGAGTCCATCGACACTTGGTGGGTGTAGTAGTCGGCGGTGGCGCGCTTCCAGGCGCTGCCCCACGCCGGCGTGCCCGGCGGGTTGGACGTACCGGCAATCGGCCGGCTGCCGGCCTGGTTGACCCACATCGGCGAGCCGCCCACAAAGCCGTGCGGGCCGTGGTCGAAGTTGTCCGCGTTGAAGTCATCGATGGCCACGCCATTGCCGCCGGCACCGATGAAGTTGTTGGTGTGGGTGTCCTTGTCGAAGAAGGCCTTGATGGTGCCCATGTTCTGGTAGGCAAAGTTGCGGCCCACCACGCCCTCATTGGTAATAGGGTCGTAAGGTTTGCCGATGCCCGAGAGCAACATGAGGCGCACGTTGTTGAACTGGAAGGAGGCGATGATCACCAGGTCCGCCGGCTGCTCGCATTCGCGGCCCTGGGCGTCGATATAGGTCACGCCGGTGGCCTTGCTCTTGGTGCTGTCGAGGTTGACCTTGAGCACGTGGGAATTGGCCCGCAGCTCAAAGTTCGGCACCTGACGCAGCGCCGGCAGGATGTTTACGTTCGGCGAGGCCTTGGAGTACATGTAGCACACGTAGCCACTGCAGAAACCGCAGAAGTTGCACGGCCCCATCTGCGCGCCGTAGGGGTTGGTGTACGGCCCCGACGTATTGGCCGATGGCAGGTTGTAGGGTTTGTAGCCGACGTCGGTAGCCGCTTTCTGAAACAACTGCGCAGACACGGTGTTTTTCTGCGATTCCAGCGGGAACGGGTTGGAGCGGTCCGGCGCATACGGGTTGCCGCCACGACCTTCACCCACCAACTGGCCTTTTACGGTCCAGGCTTGGCCGGAGGTGCCGAAGACTTTTTCGGCGTAGTCGAAAAACGGCTCCAGCTCTTCATAGCTCACGCCGAAGTCCTGGATGGTCATGTCCTTGGGGATGAAGTTCTTGCCGTAGCGCTCTTCATAGTGGCTGCGCATGCGCAACTCGATAGGGTCGACGCGAAAATGCACGCCCGACCAGTGCAGGCCCGCACCACCCACGCCATTGCCCGGCAAGAACGCACCCAACTGACGGTTGGGCAGGGCAACGTCATTCACGCTATGGCGAATGGTCACCGTCTCCTTGGAGATGTCCTGAAAGAGTTTTTTACGCACGCTGTAGGTCAGTTCGTCGATGACCTGGGGATAGTTGCCGTCCGGGTAGGTGTCCTGCATCGGGCCGCGCTCCAGCGCTACCACGTTGAGGCCAGCTTCCGTCAGTTCCTTGGCCATGATCGCGCCGGTCCAGCCGAAACCCACGATCACCGCGTCCACTTTCTTCATGATGGTCGCCACGTTTATGCCCTCTCGCCGCGAATGGAAACAGCCGGGAAGGGGTATTGCTCGTTGCGTTCAACCCAGTCCATGAAATCGGCGCGGGCGCCGGGGAAGCCGATCATGGTCCAGCCGACCATGCCTTTGTTGCCACCGTGGATCGGGTCGCAGAAGAAGCCTTCCTTGGTGTTTTGCAGCAACAGGTTGAAAAACATCTTCGCCGGCACTGCCTCGAAATGCGCGGTCATCTCGCCGCCGCCCGCTTCCATACGCCGCAGCATGTCATCCTGGGTAGCGCTGTCTTGCGCAGCAAAAGCTTTACCATTGAACGCCTTCGACCACGCATCCGTGGCGGCAATGCCCAGGCGATAGATGTCTTTGGGCACCAGTTTGCTCTGCCAGCCCATCTCTGGCGCCGCATCGGCGTTGAACGGACCTTGCATGAACCACAACGCGCCAGCGGCATACGGCGTGTTCATCTGGCGGTCGATGTATTCCGGCGCGCCGGCTTCCAGGGCGCCTGGGCCTTGGGCATCCGCTGGGATCAGGCGGGCGACGGCGGCGTTGATAAACGCCCACTCTTCAGCCGTGAAGTAGCTTGGCTCGTAGGCTTTGTCGCTGACGGGCGTTTTGGCGGGAGCGGCCTGCACCGGCTCCGGTGTGGCCATCAACATCGAGCCGCCAAGGCCAGTGCTGGCAACCGTGACCACCGGGATCAAGGTCAAGGATTTGCGTAAAAAGTCACGCCGCGGGTTGTCCTGATCTTGATCAGACATAGGTGCACCTCATCATGTGGTCACGGGTTTATCCACCGCTTCTGGGAGCGGCGTGATGGTTTGCCAGGGCATTGGATCCAAAGAGATAGCACACACTGGCAATCAATAGTTACAAATGATAGCAGCCTAAGCATTAAGAGAAATCGATTCAGCGCGAAAAACAACGGATCAGATGGGCGGATTCACGATTCTTTGACGGCCACCTCACACGGCATTGACCCCTCGCAGGCGAATCTGTAGCCCATCAGCCCTATCCCATTCGGTCTCAACACGCATGTTCACGATTCGATTGTTGCCCGCCCTTGGCCTGGCGTTCATGGCACTGTTCACCACACTGCAGGCCCAGGCCGACGAGGCTACGTCTATCCGCTCGCCTGAGTGGGCACAGCCTGTGGGCGACCAATTCAACCTGCACCAGATGACGCCCACGCTGTATCGCAGTGCATTGCCGGACAGCACTGCGCTGCCTGTGCTGCAAAATCTGAAGATCGGCACGGTGATCAACTTCCTGCCGGAATCTGATGCGCCCTGGCTGAAGACATCTGATATCAAACAGGTGCAGCTGACCTATCGCACCAACCATGTCGACGATGCCGACGTGCTGGCGGCACTCCGGGCCATCCAGGAAGCCGAAACCCATGGCTCGGTGCTGATGCACTGCAAGCACGGCTCCGATCGCACTGGCCTGATGGCGGCGATGTATCGGGTGGTGATTCAGGGTTGGAGCAAAGAGGATGCGCTGAACGAGATGACGCTGGGCGGCTTTGGTTCAAGTAACGGCTTTAAAGACGGCGTTCGCTACATGATGAAGGCGGATATCGACAAGTTGCGCACCGCGTTGGCCAATGGCGACTGCAGCACCAGTGCCTTTGCACTGTGCTCGGTAAAAAGCTGGATCACCACGACAGACAAGGCCGAAGGGCAACTGTAGCGCGCCTTTCTGTGGGAGCTGGCTGTGGGAGCTGGCTTGCCTGCGATAGCTTCAACGCGGTGTGAATGACACACCACGGTGCCTGCATCGCGGGCAAGCCCGACTCCCACAAAAAGCCCGCCCCAAGCAGAAGCAGGCGTCGGGTATCAGTCCTTTTTCAGCTTGGGATTAGGGAAAAACTGCACCGCCTGCACCTTCGGGTCCGCGGGCGCTTTCAACGCCGACGTATTGACCCGCGTGCCCAATTCCTTGGGCACCGAATTGCCTTGTTCATTCAGCGTGTCCGAATAGCCGCAGGCCACACATTCGCGGTGCGGCACATCGTCTTCGGTCCACATTTTCAACTTGTCCAACTCTTCGCACGCCGGGCAGACCGCCCCGGCGATAAATTGCTTCTTGGTCACCACAGGCCCATCACTCATGCTGCTGCGTCCTCACTCAGGCCGCTGTGGCGCAAGAGTGCGTCAATCGACGGTGCACGTCCGCGGAAGTCGACGAACAGCACCATCGGCGCCTGGGAGCCACCGCGCGCCAGGATCGCTTCACGGAATGCCCGGCCGGTTTCGGCATTGAGCACGCCGTCTTCTTCAAACTTGGAGAAGGCGTCGGCAGACAGCACTTCGGCCCACTTGTAGCTGTAGTAACCCGCGGCATAACCGCCAGCGAAGATGTGCGCAAAGCTGTTGGGGAAGCGATTGTAGGCTGGTGGACGCATCACCGAGACCTCATCGCGCACGCCTTCAAGCACCTGAGCCACCGTGCGGCCATCGCCGTGGGTTGCGTGCAGTTCGAAGTCGAACAACGAGAATTCCAACTGGCGCACCATCATCAGGCCAGACTGGAAGTTCTTCGCCGCGAGCATTTTTTCCAGCAGGTCCTGAGGCAGCGGCTCGCCGCTTTCGTAGTGGCCGGAGATCAGTGCCAGGCCCTCCGGCTCCCAGCACCAGTTCTCCATGAACTGGCTCGGCAGCTCCACCGCATCCCAGGCCACGCCGTTGATGCCGGACACGCCCGCGTGTTCAACGCGGGTCAGCAGGTGGTGCAGGCCGTGGCCGAATTCGTGGAACAGCGTAGTCACTTCATCGTGGGTCAGCAGGGCAGGCTTGCCGCTGTCGGCCGGGGTGAAGTTGCACACCAGGTTCGCCACCGGGCTTTGCAGCACACCGTCGACAGTACGGCGGCGATCGCGCGCACCGTCCATCCAGGCACCGCCACGCTTGTTGGCGCGGGCGTACAGGTCGAAGAAGAAGCGGCCGACGTGCTGGCCGTTTTCCTTGATTTCAAACAGGCGAACATCCGGGTGCCAGGTGTCGAAGCCTTTTTGCTCGGCGATCTCGATGCCGTACAGGCGCTGCACGATGGCGAACAGGCCGCTCAGCACTTTGTCGATCGGGAAGTAGGCGCGCAGGGCTTCCTGGGACACGCTGTAACGCTGCTCACGGAGTTTTTCGCCGTAGAAACCGCTGTCCCAGCTTTGCAGGTCGGCGCAACCTTGTTCGGCGGCGTACGCCTTGAGCTGTTGCAGGTCCTGCGCGGCAAAGGGTTTGCTGCGCTTGGCCAAGTCGCGCAGGAAGCTCAGCACCTGGTCGCTGGACTCGGCCATTTTGGTCGCCAGGCTCAGCTCGGAGAACGACGCGTAGCCCAACAGTTTGGCCAGTTCCTGACGCAGGTCGAGGATCTGCTCCATCACCGGGCCATTATCGTTCTTACCGGCATTCGGGCCTTGGTCTGACGCACGGGTGCAGTAGGCCGCATAGACTTCTTCACGCAGGGCGCGGTCCTGGGCGTAGGTCATTACCGCGTAGTAGCTTGGGAATTCGAGGGTGATCAGCCAGCCATCGAGGCCTTTAGCCTGGGCGGCGGCGGCCATTTGCGCCTTGGCCGAGTCGGTCAGGCCGGCGAGGGTGGCTTCGTCGGTGACGTGCTTGGTCCACGCCTGGGTGGCGTCCAGCAATTGGTTCGAAAACTTGCTGCCCAGCTCAGACAGTTTGCTCTGCACTTCGGCGTAACGTTTTTGCTGCTCTGGCGGTAAATCGATACCCGACAGGCGGAAGTCGCGCAGTGAATGTTCCAGAATGGTTTTTTGCGCCACATCGAAACCGGCGGCTTCCGGGCTGTTGGCCAGGGCTTCGAAGGCCTGGAACAGTTCGCGGTTCTGGCCCATCTCGGTGGAATAGGCGCTCAATGCCGGCAGGCACGCCTCGTAGGCTTCGCGCAGTTCGGCGCTGTTACACACGGCGTTGAGGTGGCTGACGGGGCTCCAGGCGGCGCCCAGGCGGTCATTCAGTTCGTCCATGGCCAGAACCAGACCGGCCCACGTAGGGTTTTTACCCTGGCTTTGCAGGATGCCTTCGATGGCAACGCGGTTATCGGCGAGGATCTGTTCAATGGCCGGCTGCACGTGCTCGGCACGGATCGCCGAGAACGGCGGCAGGTCGTAGGACTGCAAAAGTGGGTTGTTCGCGCTCACGGTGGGCACCTTGGCTGAAGAAACTGATAAGACAAAGATGGGGCCATCTTAATTACAATCAACACCCACCGCAGCTATCAACCTATAAGAGAGAGGCTATCGTGACCCTTCGCACCTATCAGAACCACACGCCAATCCTGGGCGCCGGGGCTTTTGTCGATATTTCGGCGGTGGTGATCGGCGATGTCGAAATCGGCACCGACAGCTCGGTTTGGCCATTGACGGTGATTCGCGGCGACATGCACCGCATCCGCATCGGTGCGCGCACCAGTGTGCAGGACGGCTGTGTGCTGCATATCACCCATGCCGGGCCGTTCAACCCGGACGGTTTCCCGCTGCTGATCGGCGATGATGTGACCATCGCCCACAAAGTCATGCTGCACGGCTGCACGGTCGGCAATCGCATTCTGATCGGCATGGGCAGCATCGTGATGGACGGCGCGGTGGTCGAAGACGATGTGATCATCGGCGCCGGCAGCCTGGTGCCGCCCGGCAAGAAACTTGAGAGTGGTTTTTTGTACGTGGGCAGCCCGGTTAAACAGATCCGCCCACTGACTGACAAAGAGCGTGCCTTCTTCACCTACAGCGCCGCGAACTACGTGAAGCTCAAAGACCTGCACCTGGCTGAAGGATTCGATCAATGACCCAGCAATACCAAACCGTGCTGTTCGACCTGGACGGCACCCTGACCGATCCGCGTGAAGGCATCACCCGCTCGATCCAGTACGCCCTCGGCAAGCTCGGTATCGACGAGCCGGACCTGACCAAGCTGGAACACTTTATCGGCCCGCCGTTGCTGCAAGCCTTTATGCAGTTCTATGACTTCGATGAGGCCAAAGCCTGGGAAGCGGTGAATTTTTATCGCGAACGCTTCAAGCTCACCGGCCTGTATGAAAACCGCGTATTCGATGGCGTGATGCCGTTGCTTGAGGAGCTGAACGGCCAGGGCCGCCAGCTGTATGTCGCCACATCCAAACCGTGGGTGTTTGCCCGTGAGATTGCCCGGCATTTTGATTTTGCCAAGCACTTCAAAGTGATCTACGGCAGCGAACTGGATGGCACGCGCACCAACAAGGTTGAGCTGATTGCGCACCTGATGAACGAAGAGGGTTTGGACCCGGCGACTACCCTGATGATTGGTGATCGCAAGCATGACTTGATCGGGGCGCGCAGCAATGGGTTGGATTCGGCGGCGGTGGGTTATGGGTTTGGCAGTTTTGAAGAACTGAATGCCGAGGCGCCGACCTTGCATTTTGAGACGCTGGAGCAGATGCATCAGGCGTTTTTGCAGCGCGGCTGAGACCGCTATCGCAGGCAAGCCAGCTCCCACAGTTTGAATTGTGAACGCAGTCAAATGTGGGAGCTGGCTTGCCTGCGATGAGGCCCTACCGGCCACCACCTTCCAACTGCCGCAACGCCGCCTTACGCTGCTCCACCGGCAACCCACCCAGCTTCTCCACCGCCGCAAAGAACTTCACCCAATCCCCGCCTTGCTGCGCAAACAACGCCGCAAACGCCGGCACCCACTGGTCATACAGCCCGAACGGCAATAACCGCGCATTGTTCATCGGCTGGTTGATCCACGCGTCATAACGCTTGTCACCGCCCCATTGGCTGTCGCGCATGTGCCGGTACTCACTGCGCAGGCGCTCGAACTCTGCCGCCTTGGCCTGGCGCATCACATCCGCCGCCAAGGGCTGTGCGTACAACGCCTCCAGGCGTTTGCGGGTATCGAGCACCAGCCGGATAAATTGGTCGCGCTGCTGCAACGCCGCATTGCTCAGCGGCGCCAAGCCCCGCGCCGCACGCCATTGACGGGTGCCTTCCTGCTCGACGAAGTTGGCATAGGACTCGTTGAACTCGGTGTCGTCCTTCACATAAAAGCGTTGGTGCGCCAGCTCGTGGAAGATCAGCGTGGCCAGGCGCTCATCCCCCCAATGCATCATCGAACTCATGATCGGGTCGTTGAACCAGCCCAGGGTGGAATAGGCTTCGACGCCGCCCATCGACACATCCATGCCTTGTTGCTGCAATAGCGCCGCTTCGCCGCGTGCTGCGCCCTGGCTGTAATAGCCGCGATAGGCCACGCACCCAGCGATAGGGAAGCAGTGGGTTTCAGGCGACAGCGAAAACTCCTGCGTGGCGAACACATTCCAGACCACGTAAGGCCGGCCAATGTCGGCGTACAGGCGGTAACTCTGGTTGTCAGGCAGGTGCAGGTGCTCACTGGCAAAGGTGCGGGCCTTTTGCGATTGCATCAGGTGGTCGCGCAACGCCTGCGGGCGAGCAGGGTCGGCGATAACCTCGGCAACCGGCTCCCGAGCCCGCAGTAACTGCCACTGGCCGCTGGCCAACTGGCTGTAATAACTCACACTGGAACAGCCGCTGAGCAGCAGCACCATCAACCCTGGAAGAAAACGCCTGACCATGCACCGACCGCTCCTGGGTTATTGGCCCGCCAGACTATCCTGCCTGCACGGAATTTTTCCATGCCGTGGCGTGTTTATACTGATACAGCGTCTGTTGCCACAGGCTGCCAGGTTGAATTCTTACCCACCGTTGAGTGCCCGCCATGCGCCAGCTCTTGCTCCCCGTCACCGCCTTGTTTCTCAGCGCCTGCGCTTCGACCCCAATCCCGCCGGTCGACCCGCACCAGGCCTGGATCGATTTCGCCACGCCGACACCCGGCGCCAAACTGGTGATGGCCCAGCGCCTGGACGGCAAGAACCTCAACGACGGGCGTTTCTTCCAGGTGCCACCCGGCAGCCATGAGCTGATGGTGCGCTTTGATTTCGAAGTGAACACCGGGGCGGGCTTTGGCGGCCTGGACCAGACCCATGACCGAACCTGCTTCATGACCCTGCAATACGACAACTTCCAGGCAGGCCAACGCTATGTGCTGGAGGGGCGCTCGCTGGCCTTTACGCCCAACATCCGGCTGTACAACGCGGCGCGTCAGCTGTTGGCGGAGGAGCGCAGCGTTAATTGCATCTGATCAGTCGCTATTCTTCTGATAGATGATGCGCTTGGTGCCGTTTTCACAGGAGCCGACGATCATGGCGCTGTCATGATTCTTGGCTTCTTCGGCGGTGATGATTTCAAGGGTGTAAGACGGAATCGCCTTGGCCTGGATCTTTACCTCGATCTCTTGCTTGAGCTCTTCACAATCTTTTGGCGCGGCCACGGCCGAAGTGGCCAATACACCGCAAATGATCGCCAAGGCAAAACGTTTCATGTGTGAAGCTCCCTGAATGCACTGCGCACGGGTGTGCGCCTAGGCTATTCGACCACATTTTGGAAACGCGAGTTCTGATTTAACGCACAACAAACTATGGGAACGGGCCTTTGTGGGAGCTGGCTTGCCTGCGATGGCAACGCCTCGATACAGCTGGATAACCGAGGTGAACCTATCGCGGGCAAGCCCGGCTCCCACACAAGCCCGCTCCCACAGGGGATCAGATCGTTCCCACGCTCTGCGTGGGAATGCCGCCTGGGACGCTCCGCGTCCCGCCCACAGCATTCAAGTTCTGCGCAGGTGTGACGCAGAGCGTCACGGGCTGCATTCCCACGCGGGAGCGTGGGAACGATCTAAACGCGAGTTCTGATTTAACGCACAACAAACTGTGGGAGCTGGCTTGCCTGCGATGGCAACGCCTCGATACAACTGGATAACCGAGGTGAACCTATCGCGGGCAAGCCCGGCTCCCACACAAGCCCGCTCCCACAGGGGATCTTGCTGTGTCAGTTAGACCAGCGTGGCATCCAGGCTGATTTTTGCGTTCAGCACTTTCGACACTGGGCAGCCTTCCTTCGCCTTTTTGCTCAGTTCCTCGAACTGCGCCTGGCTTGCGCCGGGGATCTTGGCTTTCAAGACCAAATGCACGGCGGTAATCGCAAAACCGCCATCCACCTGGTCCAGGGTCACTTCAGCCTGAGTGTCGATGCTGTCAGCCTTAAGGCCGGCATCGCCCAGAATCATGGAAAATGCCATGGAGAAACAGCCAGCGTGGGCCGCGCCGATCAACTCTTCAGGGTTGGTGCCCTTGCCGCCTTCGAAACGGGCCTTGAAGCCATAGGGTGCTTCGCGCAGCACGCCAGTTTCCGTGGAGATGGAACCCAGGCCCGTCTTCAGATCACCTTCCCAATGCGCGGATGCTTTTTTAACAATACTCATAGCTCTCTCCTCGAACGGTGGTTTTGCGTCAGTAAGGGTTCTGAGGATAGACGGCCCGGCAAAGTTCATCTTGTCGGAGAAACCTAGCGATTTAGTAGGAAATTTCGCAGTTGCTATTGAATCTCGGGTATATGCCCTCATTGCATAGAGCATGCACATGAAGCGGCAGGTTTTGGTTCGTCTATAAGCCTGCGCACCTAATGGAGAAGCAGGCTTATGAAATCGCTGTCCGACGTGAAGTTCTCGACCCTCGACCTCGTGCCCGTGCGCGCCAACGGCAGCATCGCGCAGTCATTGCGCAACTCGCTGGACCTGGCCCAGCACGTGGAAAAGTTCGGCTACAACCGTTTCTGGGTGGCTGAACACCACAATATGGACGGCATCGCCAGCTCGGCCACTTCGGTGTTGCTGGGTTATTTGGCCGGTGGCACCTCGACGATTCGCGTCGGTTCCGGCGGCGTGATGCTGCCCAACCACGCGCCGTTGGTGATTGCCGAACAGTTCGGCACCCTGGAAAGCCTGTACCCCGGCCGCATCGACCTGGGCCTGGGCCGCGCGCCTGGTTCCGACCAGATGACCGCCCGCGCCCTGCGCCGTGAACGCTCCGGCAGTGCTGACGAGTTTCCGGAAGATGTGGCCGAACTGATGGCTTTCCTTGGGCCACGCACGCCCGACCAACGGATCATCGCCGTACCCGGTACCGGCACCAACGTGCCCGTTTGGCTGCTTGGTTCGAGCCTGTTCAGCGCGCAATTGGCCGGTGAGCGTGGTTTGCCCTACGCCTTCGCCTCCCATTTCGCACCCCGCTTGATGCACGAGGCGATTCGCGTGTACCGCAATCACTTCAAGCCTTCAGCCGTGCTGGACAAGCCCTACGTGATGCTTGGCATTCCCTTGGTGGCCGCCGATACCGACGAGCAGGCCGACTACCTGGCCACTTCCGTGTACCAACGCATCCTGGCGCTGATGCGCGGGCAAAGCCTGGTGCAACGCCCGCCGGTGAAAACCATGGACGGCCTGTGGCTGCCCCATGAAAAAGACGCGGTGGGCAGCTTCCTTGGCCTGGCCATGGTCGGTAGCCCAGCGAAGATCCGTGCGAAGTTGGAAGTGTTGATCGAGCAAACCGGCGCCGATGAGCTGATCTTTACCAGCGACCTGTATGAGCATGCCGACCGGATTCATTCCTACGAGCTGCTGGCGCAGGTGATGAAGGGCTGATTACCCGCAGGCGAAAAAAAAGACGCACCTGTGGCTAGGGAGCTTGCTCCCGCTGGGCTGCGTAGCGGCCCCAAAAGAAAGGGAGCGCTGCGCACTCAGCGGGAGCAAGCTCCCTCGCCACAAGTGCGTCGTTTCATGTCTGCACGGGATTAACCGCGCTTGTAGACGATTTCCTTGGTGCCGCCTTCGCAGCTGCCAATCACTTTGCCATCGGCCGCCGCGCCTTTGTCGACAACATCCAGCGAATAATGCTGAACACCTTTAGCGTCGAGCTTCGCCGCGAGCTCACCTTTCAGCTCTTCACAAGGCTTGCCCGCCGCCAGGGCAGTGCCCGCAATGCTCAACAAACCTACCGCTAACAGGAACTTCTTCATCCGTTACTTTCCTTGCGCTGATCGAAAAGTGCGTGCCGACGCTTATGGCGCCGGCACCCAATGGTTGTAGCGCAGGTTATGGCAATCGGCCAGTCAGCAAGTTCAACTCATGGGATCAACTACTGGCAATTCGGAATCCCACCTTGAGCGTGACCTGGAAGTGCGCGGCCTTGCCGTCCTTGATATGGCCGCGTGTTTCGGTCACTTCGAACCACTCCAGGTGCTTGATGCTCTTGTGCGCTTCAGCGATGGCGTTGTTGATGGCGTCTTCGATGCTGGTGGTCGAGGAGCCGACCAGTTCGACTTTCTTGTAGGTGTGATGATCAGACATAACGTTTCTCCTGAGGTCTCTAGTGAGCGTAGCAGTGAATCTTCGTACTGCTTCTGGCGACCAATGCCACTCGAAAGTTCAGATTTACTGCACTTTCTGAAAACCGTGGAGTCGGTATCTACACATGCCACTCAATCACTTCAGGAGAGTTCCACATGGCCAACACTTCTTTACGCAAAGCGTCGCTGGAAAGCATGGAAGCCGAGATTTCGAGCCTGCTCAAGTCCCTTGAGAGCCTCAAGGACGATGCGTCCGATGAGTCGCGCAAAACGCTGAAGGCCCTGAAAAGCAATGCCGAGAATGCCCTCAAGCACTCCCGCCACTTGATCAGCGATGCCTACGAAGAAAGCAAAGTCAAAATCCGCGAAACCAGCGCGGCAACCCGTGACTACGCACAAGAGCACCCATGGACTACCGCCGGCGTTGCCGTTGGCGCGCTGGGCCTGCTGGCGGCTTACCTGCTGTGCAAACGCGGTGACTAAACTGGCTGGCGCAACAGCTCAGCCTTGAGCCACTGCGCCAACTGACCCGCGCGCCCGTCTGCGGCGCGCTTGGGTAGCCACAACGCCAGGTGCGCCGGGGTTTCACTGAAACCCCACGGCGCCACCAGGCGACCCGCTCGCAGGTCCTCTGCCACCAGCGGTTCGGGCGCAATTGCCACACCCAAACCCGCCACCGCCGCCTCCAGCAAATAATACAAATGCTCAAAACCCTGGCCGTGCTTCAACGCGCCGGGCTCGATGTCATGTTGCTGCGCCCAGATGGGCCAGGCCTGCGGGCGCGAGGTGGTGTGTAACAAGGCTTCACCGCACAGGGCGTGGGGCGGCGCCTGGCGCAGGCGTTCGTAACCGGCGAAGCGCGGGCTCATTACCGGGCCAATGCGCTCGCTGGCCAACTCATACACCTGCATGTCCGCTGGCCATGGCGGCTCAGCAAAAACCAGCAGGGCATCCAGGCCGGGGCGCCGTGGGTCGAGGTCGCCGTCACCCGCCGACAGGTGCAGACGCAAGTCGGGCAAGTCTGCGTTCAAGCGGCCCAGGCGCGGAATCAGCCAGCGCGCCAGCAAGCTGCCCGAGCAGCCGAGCACAAAAGGCGCATCGGCGCTGGCCTGGGTCAGTTCGGCGCAAACATCCCTTAAACGCTCGAACGCTTCGGCACTGGCATCCCTGAGCCGAACGCCTGCATCTGTGAGTTTAAGGCCGCGCCCGTCTTTGGCGAACAGGCTGACACCCAAGTGCTCTTCCAGCACCTTCAACTGGCGACTGACCGCGCCATGGGTCACATGCAGTTGCTCGGCTGCCTGACTGACGCTGTTCAAGCGGGCGGTGGCCTCAAACGCACGCAGGGCATTGAGGGGCGGTAGGTCTCGGCTCATCTGTGAGTTTTCCTGACAGGTTGTGGCGATCTTATCGGTTTTCAGCCTGGCGCGTCAGGGGTAGAGTGGCCGTCATTGCCTCTCCTCACCTTCTTTCCTGGAGCGCCCCATGACTCAGTCCCAGACCGACCTTCGCAACGGCCCCGACGCCAACGGCCTGTTTGGCACGTTCGGCGGCCGCTACGTCGCTGAAACCCTGATGCCATTGATCCTCGACCTGGCCCGCGAATACGAAGCGGCCAAGATCGATCCGGCCTTTAACGAAGAATTGGCCTACTTCCAACGCGACTACGTCGGGCGCCCAAGCCCGCTGTACTTCGCCGAGCGCCTGACCGAGTTCTGTGGCGGCGCCAAGATCTACCTCAAGCGTGAAGAGCTCAACCACACCGGCGCGCACAAGATTAACAACTGCATCGGCCAGATCCTGCTGGCGCGGCGCATGGGCAAAAAACGCATCATCGCCGAGACCGGCGCCGGCATGCACGGCGTGGCCACCGCCACCGTGGCGGCGCGCTTTGGCCTCGATTGCGTGATCTACATGGGCACCACCGACATCGAGCGCCAGCAGGCCAACGTGTTCCGTATGAAGCTGCTGGGCGCAGAAGTGATCCCGGTGGTCGCCGGCACCGGCACCCTTAAAGACGCGATGAACGAAGCCCTGCGTGACTGGGTGACCAACGTCGACAGCACCTTCTACCTGATCGGCACCGTGGCCGGCCCCCACCCGTACCCGGCGATGGTGCGCGATTTCCAGGCCGTGATCGGCAAGGAAACCCGCGACCAGCTGCAAGCCCAGGAAGGCCGCCTGCCGGACAGCCTGGTGGCATGCATCGGCGGTGGTTCCAACGCCATGGGCCTGTTCCACCCGTTCCTGGATGACACCAGCGTCGAAATCATCGGCGTTGAAGCCGCCGGCCACGGCATCGAAACCGGCAAGCACGCCGCCAGCCTCAACGGCGGTGTACCGGGCGTGCTGCACGGCAACCGCACCTTCCTGTTGCAGGACGACGACGGCCAGATCATCGACGCCCACTCGATTTCCGCCGGCCTCGACTACCCAGGTATCGGCCCTGAACACGCCTGGTTGCATGATATCGGCCGTGTTCAGTACACCTCGGTGACCGACGACGAAGCCCTCGAAGCCTTCCACAAATGCTGCCGCCTGGAAGGGATTATTCCTGCACTGGAAAGCGCCCATGCCCTGGCTGAAGTATTCAAGCGCGCACCGACCTTGCCGAAAGATCACCTGATGGTGGTCAACCTGTCGGGCCGTGGCGACAAAGACATGCAGACCGTGATGCACCATATGGAACACTCTCAACAAGAGCAGTCAAAGCAGGAGAAACACTGATGAGCCGCCTGCAAACCCGTTTTGCGCAACTGAAAGAACAAAACCGCGCCGCCCTGGTGACTTTCGTCACCGCCGGCGACCCGGGTTATGACACCTCGCTGGCGATCCTCAAGGGCTTGCCCGCCGCCGGTGCCGACGTGATCGAGCTGGGCATGCCCTTCACCGACCCGATGGCCGACGGCCCGGCGATTCAACTCGCCAACATCCGTGCGTTGGAAGCCAAACAGAACCTGCTGAAAACCCTGCAGATGGTTCGCGAGTTCCGCAAAGACAACCAGGACACGCCACTGGTGCTGATGGGTTACTTCAACCCGATCCACAAATACGGCGTGCCCACGTTTATCGCTGACGCCAAAGAAGCCGGTGTCGACGGCCTGATCGTGGTCGACATGCCGCCCGAGCATAACGGCGAGCTGTGCGACCCGGCCCAGGCGGCAGGCATCGACTTTATCCGCCTGACCACGCCGACCACTGATGACGTGCGCCTGCCGACCGTGCTTAACGGCAGCTCAGGCTTTGTGTATTACGTGTCGGTGGCCGGTGTGACCGGTGCCGGCGCCGCCACCCTGGAACACGTCGAGGAAGCGGTAACGCGCCTGCGTCGGCATACCGACCTGCCGATCAGCATCGGCTTTGGTATTCGCACACCGGAACAAGCCGCCGCTATCGCCCGTCTGGCAGACGGTGTGGTGGTCGGTTCGGCGCTGATCGATCACATCGCCAATGCGAAAAATGATCAGCAAGCAATTGATGGCGTATTGAGCCTCTGCGCGGCGCTGTCGGAAGGTGTCCGTAACGCCCGTACGTAAGCGGCGTGTAGCAATGGGTAAAGTTCCTGATACAGAGGAATCATCCGGGCAATCCAGTACCTAAACTGACAAGACCAAGGGATTTCGAGCCTCGTTCGAAATCCCTTTTTTGTTCGTGCAGTACTGAGGAAAGCCCCCATGAAAATGCCTAAACGCTTGATCGCAGGTCTTGGCGTGTTGATGCTCGGCGCAAGTGCCCTGGCGCAGGCCGCGCCGCCCGACCAACGCGGCGATGGCCCAGGCCGTGGCGGCCCGCAAGGCCAGTACGAGCAACGCGGCGACGACCATCGCGGCCCGCAGGATAACCGTCGTGGCCCGCCACAGGACTTCGGCCCCGTGCGCCAGGTGATCCGTGACAACCACAACGACTTCCGCCGTGGCGCACCACCACCTCCTGGCGTGCGCCTGGTGCGGGGCCAACCGCTGCCACGCAACTACTACGGCGAACGCCTCGACAACCGCGCCTTGGCCCATCTGCCGCAATACCCAGGGTATGAATGGCGCCGGTCCGGCGGCGATATCGTGTTGATCGCCATCGGCACCAGCATCGTCTATCAGATCCTGGATGGCGCCCTTTACTAGCCCAGCAAAGCTTTTGTGGCGGGCGAGCTGTTGTGGCGAGCGGGCTTGCCCCGCGTTGGGGTGCGAAGTGCCCCCAAAACCAGACAACACGGTTTCATCAGGAAAAAACGCAGTGGCCTTATTGGGGCTGCTGCGCTGCCCAACGCGGGGCAAGCCCGCTCGCCACAACAAGCCCGCTCGCCACAGGGTTTCGGTCCACTCAAACAATGGATTTACAGCTCGATGCGCTCAACCTTGCCCACCAGCAACACGTAGGACAGCGCCCCCAGCAATGCCAGCACCGCGATATAGGTAATCGCCGGCGCAAACGAATCCCCACTGGCCAGAAAGCCAATCACTATCGGCGTGGTAATCGCCGACAAGTTGCCGATGAAGTTAAACACCCCACCCGTCAGCCCCAACAACCGCGCCGGCGCCAGGGTCGACACCAATGACCAGGTGATCGATGCCAGGCCATTGCCAAAGAATGCCAGCGCCAGAAACGCGATCACCCAGGCCGTCGAGTCCACATAGTTGGCGCCGATGATCGCCGTGGAAATCAGCAACCCACCAATGATCGGCAGCTTGCGCGCAAACCCTACCGACGTACCCCGGCGAATCAGCCAATCAGAAAAAATCCCCGAACACAGCACACCGATAAACGCAGCGAGGAATGGCAGCGAGGCCAGCAAGCCGGACTTGATGAAGTCCATGCCGCGATATTTCACCAGGTAGGTCGGGAACCACGTCAGAAAAAACCACAGCGTCGAGTTCAGGCAGAACTGCCCCAGGTAGATGCCCCACAGCTTGCGCTTGCTCAGCACTATCCCGAGGTCGGCCCAACTGAACGGCGCCTTGACCGCTTTCGCCTGCATATCCACCAGGCCGCCACCCTCGCGGATCAGCTCGATTTCTGCCGCGTTGGCGCCTTTGAAATCCTTCGGCTCGCGGTACACCGCGTACCAGATCAACGCCCACAGGATGCCGACGCCACCGGTGGCGACAAACACCATGTGCCAGCCAAACGCGTGTTGCAGCCAGGCCAGTACCGGCGTGAGGAACGCCAGCCCGACAAACTGCCCGGAGGTGTAAACGCCAATCGCGGTGGCACGCTCACGCTCGGGGAACCAAGTGGTGACCACGCGGCTGTTAATCGGATAGGCCGGTGCTTCCAGGGCGCCGACGGCCATGCGCAGCACAAACAGCGCGATAAAGCTGGCCGCAAACCCCAGCATTACCGTGGCGATAGACCACAACAGCAGGGCAGCCGTGTAGAGAATGCGCGGCGGCACGCGGTCCACCAGCCAGCCGCCGGGAATCTGCATGGCGGCGTAGGTCCAGCCGAACGCCGAAAAGATCAGCCCGACATGCACCGGGTCGATCCCCAGTTCGCTGGTGAGCGCCGGGGCGGCAATCGACAGGTTGCTGCGGTCGAGGTAGTTGATCACCACGGTGATAAACAGCAGCACCATGATGAAGAAACGCTTTCTGCTAGGCGTGACGAGAAAAGCCTGCCCGGTGAAGGATTCAGGGTGCATGGGGTTGCCTCTTCTTATGTTTATTGAGGACGGGGCGCGGTCATTGTGGGAGCTGGCTTGCCTGCGATGGCGGTGCATCAGCTAACTGATCTGGCACAGGCGGACCGCTATCGCAGGCAAGCCAGCTCCCACAGTTGATCCGGTTCCTTCAGTAAGCAATCACCACTCGGCAAAGCTGCCGTCGGCATGCCGCCAGATCGGGTTACGCCAGCGGTGGCCGATGGCGGCGCGTTCGATCACGTATTCCTCGTTGATCTCAATGCCCAGGCCCGGCCCGTTGGGGATCTTCACGAAGCCTTTGTCATAGTCGAACACGCCTGGATCGCGCACGTAATCGAGCAGGTCATTGCTCTCGTTGTAGTGAATACCCAGGCTTTGCTCCTGAATAAACGCGTTGTAGCAAACCGCGTCCAATTGCAGGCACGCCGCCAGGGCAATCGGGCCCAGCGGGCAGTGCAGGGCCAGGGCCACGTCGTAGGCTTCGGCCATGTTGGCGATCTTGCGGGTTTCGGTGATGCCGCCAGCGTGGGACGCGTCCGGTTGGATGATGTCGACATAACCTTCGCTGAGCACACGCTTGAAGTCCCAACGGGAAAACAGCCGCTCGCCCAGGGCAATCGGCGTACTGGTCAACGGCGCCAGTTCCTTGAGCGCTTCGTAGTTTTCGCTGAGCACCGGCTCTTCGATAAACATCAGCTTGTACGGGTCCAGCTCTTTCATCAGCACCTTGGCCATGGGCTTGTGCACGCGGCCATGGAAGTCGACGCCGATGCCGACGTTAGGCCCGACCGCATCGCGCACGGCGGCAACGTTGGCCAATGCCAGGTCGACTTTCTCGAAGCTGTCGACGAACTGCAATTCTTCGGTGCCATTCATTTTCACGGCGGTGAAGCCACGGGCCACGGCCTCTTTGGCGGCACGGGCGGTGTCGGCGGGGCGGTCGCCGCCGATCCAGGAATACACGCGGATCTTGTCACGCACCTGGCCACCCAACAGGTCGCTGACCGACACGCCGAGCGCCTTGCCCTTGATGTCCCACAGCGCCTGGTCGATACCGGCGAGGGCACTCATGTGCACCGCGCCGCCACGGTAAAAGCCGCCGCGATAGAGCACGGTCCAGATATCTTCGATATTGCGTGGGTCTTTGCCGATCAAATAGTCGGAAAGTTCTTCAACGGCGGCGGCCACGGTGTGGGCGCGGCCCTCCACCACAGGCTCACCCCAACCGGTCACGCCCTGGTCGGTCTCGACCTTGAGGAAGCACCAGCGCGGCGGGACGATAAAGGTGGTCAGTTTGGTGATTTTCATCTTCTTATCTCTCTTATCGATGCAGCGCCAGGGGCGCAAACCTTGAGTTCAGTTAAGCGCGTTCCAGGCCGCGACATAGGCCTGGGCATTGCTCGCCACTTGGTCCACCGACATGCCCGGTTTGAACAACCCGGAACCCAGGCCAAAGCCCTTGGCGCCAGCGTCGAAGTACACCTGCATGTTGCCTGGGGTCACGCCGCCCACCGGCAGCAGTAAGGTGCCGGTCGGCAATACCGCCAGCCACGCCTTGATCACCGCCGGGCCCATTTGCTCGGCCGGGAACAGCTTCAAAACATCCGCGCCTTCGGCCAGAGCGGCGAAGGCTTCGGTCGGCGTCGCCACACCCGGCGACAGGAACAGGCCCGCCGCCTTGGCGGCACGCAATACCTTGGCATCGCTGTGGGGCATGACGATGACTTGGCCGCCGGCGGCTTTGACCTGCTCGACCTGTTCCGGGGTCAACACGGTGCCCGCGCCGATCAGGCAATCGGCGGGCAAGGTGTCGCGCAGGGTGCGGATGCTGGTGTAAGGGTCCGGCGAATTCAGTGGCACTTCGATCACGCGAAAACCGGCCTCATAGAGCACCTGGCCGACCGCCTGCGCTTCATCCGGTCGCACGCCGCGCAAGATTGCGATCAAACCGTTGTGTGCGAGTGCTTGCTTGAGCATGTCAGGCCTCCTGTACAGGTTGAGTGAGCCCAGCAGCGACGGCCAACTGCCACAGACCGCGCGCGGTGGCTTCCTGCGCGAGGCTGACGTGGACGAAGCCGCAGAGGGCAAGGGCGCGTTGGTAGCGGGCGCAGAGGTCGGCAGCGCCGAC
This sequence comes from Pseudomonas sp. PA-5-4B, assembly GCF_021606215.1. Classification (NCBI taxonomy): domain Bacteria; kingdom Pseudomonadati; phylum Pseudomonadota; class Gammaproteobacteria; order Pseudomonadales; family Pseudomonadaceae; genus Pseudomonas; species Pseudomonas sp. PA-5-4B. The sequence goes on from NZ_WKDB01000046.1 coordinate 24,912, forward strand.
CAGGACGATAGGCTTGTGTTTGGCCTGCTGCGGCAAACCGGCGAGTTCGTGGCCGATCAGCAGGCCGGACAGATAATCGGGCTGCTCGTCTGGCGCCAGTTCGCCGGTCAACCCCAGGGTACGAGCGCTGAACAAGGTCGACAGCACGCCGCGCTGGCCGTCGTTTGACAGCGCCACGTGGACGCCACGATCAAACGCCGCGACCTGGAATTTTTCGGACTGTTGCTGGGTACGCCCGAGAATGCTGTGTTTACTGAGTACCGCAAACAGCTCGCCGGTCATGAACGTGTCGAAGTGGGTGATGCAGCCTTCAACCACCTCGACCCATTTGGAATGGCTGCCCGGCAGGCCGATCAACACGTCGGCGCCCAGGCCTTGCAGCACACCCAGCACTTGAGTTTCTTCGCCACGCATCACATTGGGCAAGCCGACCCGCTCGATCACACCCGGCACAATATGCACCTGCACCCCGCGCAGGCTGCGCACCGGGTGCAAGGCCTGGCCGAGGCTGGCGACGTCGACGGGCGTTTGCCGATAGGCCGCTTCGCTCCAGCCTTGGGCGCTGCCGACCATGCCGCAGGCAATCACCGGCAGGCCGGGCTGCGCGTCGAGCCAGTCGCCGCAGGCCGCATCGAACGCCAACTCAAAGCCGTCACTGCACAGCACGCCAGCAATGACCCGGGGTTCCCTGGGCAGGTGCATGATGCCGAACGCCAACGCGCGCTGTTCGAGCACATAGCCAGCCGGGCCGAGTTTGTAAGCACGAAGGGAGCTGGTCCCCCAGTCGAGCGCGATCAATTGCGCCTGCATCGCTTCACCTGAAATGAGTGGGTGCTGAAAAAGCTGATGGGCGAATATAAACCTACGGCTGGCAATATCTCAATATATAAATATCAGTCCCATATATTGGGAGATCATAATAAAAAATCCCATCGCCTTTGCTCAGGGTGATGGGATCAGGTGCAACGGTGGTTAAAAAATAGACAGGTTCAGCTCACGCATCGCGCCCATCCAGATCGCGTAATCGGTGTGATCTTTCAGGTCATCACCGGTATCCGGGTGCAGGAACACCACCAACCCATCGCGATGCAGCGCCAGCCAGGGCAACACCACGCCGATGTATTCCGGCTCGAATGCCAGCTGGCAGCTCCAGTCCGGGTGGGGGCCGACCGGCTTTTCGTGTACACGACCCATGCTCAGCGGGAACAGCGTGGCTGCGTCCTCGCAGAGCTTGCGCGCCTGGTCGATGGTGCTGGCGTCGAAGTAGATATGGGCGTGGTAGCCCTTGATACGTTGCATGACGAAATCCGGATCCAATATGCGCCGATCCTAGACCGCAATCGACGGCAGGGCCAGCCCGGTCAACGACTGCGCGCTGCTGGCTTGCTCGGCCAGCAGCCAGTCGACAAAGCGCTCGACCAGTTGCCCCCGGCGTTTGCGCTGGGGCTGCACCACGTAATAACCGAAGCGCGAGATCACCGTGTCATTGATCGGCCGGCACAGCCAGTTCTGTTCCAGCAGGTTATCCACCAAGTGCCGCCAACCGATGGCCACGCCCTGTCCGGCAATCGCAGCCTGAATCAGCAGGGTGTAATTGTCGAAGCGCAATTGCCCAGGCGTGGGCGCCGTGGTGATGCCCAACTCACGAAACACGCCGCTCCAGTCGAACCACTGGCTGTTGTTTTCCTGGCGCAGGTGCAGCAGCGGGTAATCGTGCAGATTTTGCACCGTCAGTGGCGTGGATTGAGCCTTGAGCCACTGCGGACTGCACACCGGAAACACTTCCTCGTTGAACAGCCACAAGCTCTCGCCCTGCTTGAAACGCCCATCGCCAAACAACACCGCCACGTCGATATCGCTGCGCAAAGTCGCGTGGTTGCGTTCGCTGGTCACCAGGCTCACATCCACCTGCGGGTTGGCCTGGTGAAAGCGATGCAGGCGCGGCATCAGCCAGTAGGCGGCGAAAGCGAAGTCGGTGGCCACTTGCAGCACTTCGTGCTGGTCCTGCTGGGTGATCGTGCTGAGGCCTTGGTTGATGGCCTGCAAACCGCCTTGCACCTGTTCAAACAACAGCGCGCCCGCATCCGTCAGTTCGATGCCTCGGTAGATGCGATCGAACAGGCGGATCGCCAGTTGCTCTTCAAGGCGCTTGATCTGCTGGCTGATGGCCGGCTGCGTAGTGCCCAACTCCATCGCGGCGGCGGTAAAGCTGCGATGGCGCGCCGCGGCTTCAAAGGCACGCAGCAGGTCGAGGGACAGATCACCGAGGGCTTCATACATAAGCTGTGCTTATCCTAGACATTGCTTTCCATGGGCTTTACCCCATTTTCCATGGGCTGCATGCTCATTCGCATAAACACCGCCTATGGAATGCCGATAGATCATGAAGCGCAAGAACATTCTTTTCATCATGGCCGATCAAATGGCCGCGCCGATGCTGCCGTTCTACGGACCTTCCCCGATCAAGTTGCCGAACCTGAGCCGCCTGGCTGCACAGGGCGTGGTGTTTGACGCCGCCTACTGCAATAGCCCGCTGTGCGCGCCTTCGCGTTTCACCCTGGTGAGCGGCCAGTTGCCGAGCAAGATTGGCGCCTACGACAACGCCGCCGATTTCCCCGCCGATGTACCCACTTATGCCCACTACCTGCGCCGCCTTGGTTACCGCACGGCACTGTCGGGCAAGATGCATTTCTGCGGGCCAGACCAGTTGCACGGTTATGAAGAACGCCTCACCAGCGACATCTACCCGGCCGACTATGGCTGGGCGGTGAACTGGGATGAACCGGACGTGCGCCCCACCTGGTACCACAACATGTCCTCGGTGCTGCAAGCCGGGCCATGCGTGCGCACCAATCAGCTGGATTTCGACGAAGAGGTGGTGTTCAAAGCCCAGCAGTATCTGTTTGACCATATCCGTGAAGACGGCAACCAGCCGTTCTGCCTCACCGTGTCGATGACGCACCCACACGACCCGTACACCATTCCCAAGCCGTTCTGGGACCTGTACGACGACAACGACATCCCAATGCCGGCAACCCCCGCGCAAGGCGATCTCGACCCGCACTCCCAGCGCCTGCTCAAGGTTTACGACCTGTGGGACAAGCCGCTGCCTGTGGACAAGATCCGCGATGCGCGCCGCGCGTATTTCGGCGCGTGCAGCTATATCGACAGCAATGTCGGCAAGCTCCTGCAAACCCTGGAAGACACCGGCCTGGCCGACGACACGATCATCATCTTCTCCGGCGACCACGGCGATATGCTCGGCGAGCGAGGCCTCTGGTACAAAATGCACTGGTTCGAAATGGCCGCCCGCGTACCGCTGCTGGTGAGTGCGCCAGGCCAGTTTGCGGCGGGCCGCGTGAGCAACGCCGTGTCCACCGCCGACCTGCTGCCCACCCTGGTGGAACTGGCCGGCGGCGAGTTGGACCCGCGCCTGGCGCTGGACGGCCGCTCGCTGGTCCCGCACCTGCAAGGGCAGGGCGGGCACGACGAAGTGTTTGGCGAATACATGGCCGAAGGCACCATCAGCCCACTGATGATGATTCGGCGCGGCGCCTACAAATTCATCTACAGCGAAGACGACCCTTGTCTACTGTTCGATGTACACAACGACCCGCATGAACGGGAAGACCTCAGCCAGTCACCGGAACACCGGCCACTGTTCGAGGCGTTTTTGAATGAGGCGCGGGCCAAATGGGACATCCCGGCGATCCACCAGCAGGTGCTCGCCAGCCAACGCCGTCGCCGCCTGGTGTTCGAGGCACTGACCCAAGGCAAGCTGAAGAGCTGGGATCACCAGCCACTGGTGGACGCCAGTCAGCAATACATGCGCAACCATATCGACCTCGACGACCTGGAGCGCAAGGCACGTTATCCACAACCCTGCCAAAACCAATAAATAGACAGAGGGAAGGCCATGCAAAAGTTGACCGTGGTACTGAGTATGTTGGTGCTGGGCAGCGCCAATGTGTACGCAGACGCTAGCTGCGAAACGGTAAAAATGGCCGATCCAGGCTGGAGCGATATCGCCGCCACCAATGCCATCACCGGTTTCCTGTTAAACGGCATGGGCTACAAGGCCAAGGTCGACACCCTGGCGGTGCCAATCACGTTTGGCGGGCTCAAGGATGGCCAGGTGGATGTGTTCCTGGGCAACTGGATGCCGGCGCAGCAGGGTTTCTACGACAAATTCGTGGCCAATGGCGATGTGGTGCAACTGGCGAAAAACCTCGACGGCACCGAGTTCACCCTCGCCGTGCCGGACTATGTGTGGGACGCCGGTGTGCATGATTTTGCCGACCTGAACAAATTTGCCGACAAGTTCGACAAGAAGATCTACGGCATTGGCTCCGGCGCACCTGCGAATATTTCGCTGCAGGAGATCATCAAGAAGAACGACTTCGACCTGGGCCAGTGGAAGCTGATCGAGTCGAGCGAGCAGGCGATGCTGGCCGAAGTGTCGCGGGCGGTGAAAAAGCAGAAGTTCGTGACCTTCCTCGGCTGGACGCCGCACCCGATGAACGTGCAGTTGAAAATGCATTACCTCAAAGGCGGCGAGAAATATTTTGGTGACACCGGCAGCGTGTATACCTTGACCCGCAAGGGTTATGCACAGGCCTGCCCGAATGTTGGGAAACTGCTGACCAACCTGAGTTTTACCCAGGAGATGGAGAACAGCATCATGGCCGAGGTGGCCAACAATAAAGTCAGCAATGCCGACGCGGCAAAAGCGTGGATCAAAGCCAACCCGGCGGTACTGGACACATGGCTGGATGGCGTAAAAACCCTCGACGGTAAAGACGCACTGTCTGCCGTAAAAGCCAAACTCTAAGGGCCGCCGCGCATCCCTGTGGGAGCTGGCTTGCCTGCGATACAGACAACTCGGTCTGCCAGACAGACCGAGGTGATGCTATCGCAGGCAAGCCAGCTCCCACAGAGACTTAGGTGTACTGATACTCTGAGCTAAACCTTTCTACCGAGTCTGCGATGCCCCGGCCCAACCGCCACACTCTCTTCCCCTTCCTTGGCTGGCTGCCGCGCCAAACCCGCGCCAGCGTCGGCCGGGACGCGATTGTCGGGCTCAGCGGCGCCGTGCTCGCCTTGCCGCAGTCCATTGCCTACGCGCTGATCGCCGGGCTCCCACCCGAATACGGCCTGTATGCCGCCATCATCCCCGTCTTGATCGCCTGCCTGTGGGGCTCCTCCTGGCACCTGATCTGCGGCCCGACGGCGGCGATTTCCATCGTCCTGTACGCCAGCGTCAGTCCGCTGGCCGTGCCTGGCTCGCAGGACTACATCACGCTGATCCTGTTGCTCACATTCCTCGCCGGTGTGTTCCAGTGGCTGCTGGGCATGCTGCGCTTTGGCGCGCTGGTGAATTTCGTCTCGCATTCGGTGGTGCTGGGTTTCACTCTGGGCGCTGCCGTGGTGATTGCCTTGGGGCAATTGCCCAACTTGCTGGGGCTGGATTTGCCCAGCCAGGCCACGGCGATCAATAGCTTGCTGGCACTGGTGGACCATGCCGGTAAATGGGACCACGCCTCACTGGCGCTGGGCCTGGGCACCTTGCTGGTGGGCGCGCTGCTCAAATACCTGGTCCCGCGTTGGCCAACACTGTTGATTGCCCTGACACTTGGCAGCCTGGTGGCGTGGCTTTGGCCGGCGATGTTCGGGCATGTGGCGCGGGTGAGTTCGTTTATCGGCAAACTGCCACCGTTCAGCCCGCTGCCGATGGACCTGGATATACTTCTGCGCCTGCTGCCCAGCGCCGTGGCGGTGGGCATGCTTGGGCTGGTCACCAGCCTGTCGATTGCGCGCTCGTTGTCGGCGCGTTCACAGCAATTGCTCGACGCCAATCAGGAAGTCCGTGCGCAGGGTTTATCCAATATCGTCGGCGGCTTTTTCTCCGGGTACTTGTCGGCCGGCTCCTTCACCCGCTCCGGCCTCAGCTATGAAGCAGGCGCCTGCTCGCCGTTGGCGGGCGTGTTTTCCGCGCTCTGGGTGGCATTGTTTGCGTTATTTGGCGCGGCCTTGATCGCGCACATCCCGATCCCGAGCATGGCCGCAAGCATCCTGCTGATTTGCTGGGGCCTGGTGGATCATCGTGGCATTCGCGCGCTGTTCCGCGTCAGCCGCGCCGAGTTTGTGGTGATGAGCCTGACCGGCGTCGCGACCTTGCTGCTGGAGCTGCAAACGGCGATTTACGCGGGCGTGCTGGCATCGTTGTTTTTCTACCTCAAACGCACCTCACAGCCGCGGGTTCAGCAATGGCGCGACGGTGATGAGGATGTGTTGCGGGTAGGCGGTTCGATCTTCTTCGGCGCCAGCCATTACCTGCAAGTGCGGCTGCAAAGCCTGCAGGGCGAGCGGGTGGTGATCGAGGCGCAGCAAATTAACTTTATCGACTATTCCGGGGTGGAGATGCTGCACCAGGAGGCGCGGCGGTTGGCGGGTATGGGGCGTAGCCTGACGTTGCGCCGGGCGCGGCCGCAAGTCGTCGAGGAACTGAAAAAGCTGGAAGGGGCCGATAAATGCCCCATCCATTTTGAAGAATAAACACGGTTAAAACTGTGGGAGCTGGCTTGCCTGCGATGGCGGTGAATCAGCCAGCACATCTGTATCTGATACACCGCCATCGCAGGCAAGCCAGCTCCCACATTTTGACCGTGTTCACATTCAGATTTATGCCGCAGCCAACTGCCGTCGCAACTCAGCCAACACCGGCGCCGACTGCGGGCGCACGCCGCGCCACAGGAAGAAGGCTTCTGCGGCCTGCTCCACCAACATGCCCAAACCATCCATCGCCACCGCCGCGCCTTGCTCAGCAGCCCAGCGACAGAACGCGGTCGGCTCCTTGGCATACATCATGTCGTAGCAAAAGGTCTTGCCCGGTTCGATCAGGCTGCCCGCAATTGGCGGTACATCGCCTGACAGGCTGGCAGACGTGGCATTGATGATCACGTCCACCGGCTCACGCAGCCAATCGAAACCGCTGGCCGACACCGGCCCCAAATCGTCGAACAGCTCGGCAAGCAGTTCGGCTTTTTCAACGGTGCGGTTGGCGATGATCAGCGACGCAGGTTGCTCAGCCAGTAATGGCTCCAACGCCCCGCGTACGGCGCCACCGGCGCCCAGCAGCAGGATGCGTTTGCCTTGCAGGCTAAGCCCGGCGTTCACCGTGAGGTCGCGCACCAGGCCGGCGCCGTCGGTGTTGTCGCCCAGCAAGGTGCCGTCGGCAAGCTTGCTCAGGGTGTTCACAGCGCCTGCGCGCTGGGCGCGTTCGGTCAAGCTGTTGGCCAGGCGGTAGGCGTCTTCCTTGAACGGCACGGTGACGTTGGCGCCACGGCCTTGTGCAAAGAACTCACGGGCACAGCCGGTGAAATCCTCCAGCGGCGCGAGCAGGGTGCTGTAGTCCAGTTGCTCACCGGTCTGCTCGGCGAACATGCGGTGAATCAACGGCGACTTGCTGTGGCCAATGGGGTTGCCGAACACCACATAACGGTCCATCAGACAGCCGCCTTGGGCGCAGCAAGGCCCAACCAGTCGCGGTCTTGCAGGTAGTAATCAGTGAGGCGCGCTTCTTCGCTGTCGGCTTCGGCTTTCCAGTCGTAGCTCCAGCGTACTTGCGGCGGCAGCGACATCAGGATCGACTCGGTACGCCCGCCCGATTGCAGGCCGAACAGGGTGCCCCGGTCGTAGACCAGGTTGAATTCGACGTAGCGGCCACGACGGAATTCCTGGAATTGGCGCTGCTGCTCGGTGTAAGCCATGGCCTTGCGACGCTGCACGATCGGCAGGTAGGCGTCGATGTAGGCATCGCCGATGGCACGGATGAAGGCGAAGCAGGTGTCAAAGCCCCACTCGTTCAAGTCATCGAAGAACAGGCCGCCGATGCCGCGCGGTTCGTTGCGGTGCTTGATATGGAAGTAGGTGTCGCACCAGGCCTTGTAGCGCGAATACACATCCGCGCCAAACGGCGCACAGGCCTGCTCGGCCACGCGATGCCAGTGGATGCAGTCTTCTTCATTGCCGTAGTAGGGCGTGAGGTCGAAGCCGCCACCGAACCACCACACCGGCTCTTCGCCGTCTTTTTCGGCGATGAAAAAGCGCACGTTGGCGTGGGAGGTCGGCACATGCGGGTTGTGCGGGTGGATCACCAGCGACACGCCGAGGGCTTCAAAGCCACGCCCAGCCAGTTCCGGGCGATGCGCGCTGGCGGACGGTGGCAGGCCGCTGCCGAAGACGTGGGAAAAGTTGACGCCGCCTTTTTCGATCACCGAACCGTTTTCGATCACACGGGTGCGACCGCCGCCGCCGGCAGGCCGGGTCCAGGCGTCTTCGATAAAGCGAGTGTCCGTCTCGAAGGTTTCCAGGGCGCTGCAAATGCGGTCTTGCAGGTCAAGCAGGTAGGCCTTTACAGCCTCGGTGCGGGTAGTCATGGCATCACCTTGAATCGGGCAAAGCTACGCGAGGCCATTGGGCGTCGGCGGCAAATGGGCGCACAGGATACCACTGCACCCGACCGCGCCGCAGTTGACGAAGATCAAGCTTAGGAGTGGGATAGGGGGCTACGCGATTCGACCTCAGGAGAAGTGCAGATGGCCAAACGTATCCAGTTCAGCGCCCATGGTGGCCCCGAAGTGCTTGAGTATGTGGACTACACCCCGGCAGAACCTGGGCCACAGCAGGTTCGTGTGCGGAACGAGGCCATCGGCCTGAACTTCATCGACACCTATTTCCGCAGCGGCCTGTATGCGCCGCCAGCCTTGCCGTCGGGCCTTGGCGCAGAAGGCGCTGGCGTGGTGGATGCGGTTGGCAGCGAGGTCACGCAGTTCAAGGTCGGTGACCGCGTGGCCTACGGCAGTGGCCCACTGGGTGCGTACAGCCAACTGCATGTGTTGCCTGCCGCCAACCTGGTGCACTTGCCCGACGCTATCAGCTTCGAACAGGCGGCTGGCGCGATGCTCAAGGGCCTGACCGTGCAGTACCTGCTGCGTCAGACTTACGAGTTGAAGGGTGGCGAAACCATTCTGTTCCACGCCGCTGCCGGTGGCGTGGGCTCCCTGGCCTGCCAATGGGCCAAGGCGCTGGGCGTAAAGCTGATCGGCACGGTGAGTTCACCGGAAAAAGCCGCACTGGCCAAATCCCTCGGTGCCTGGGAAACCATCGACTACAGCAAGGAAAACGTCGCACAGCGCGTGCTGGAATTGACCGACGGCAAAAAAGTCCCGGTGGTGTACGACGGCGTTGGCAAAGATACCTGGCTGACCTCGCTGGACAGCGTGGCGCCACGGGGTTTAGTGGTGAGTTTCGGCAATGCGTCGGGCGCGGTGGATGGCGTGAACCTGGGGATTCTGGCGGCGAAGGGCTCGTTGTATGTCACTCGGCCGACACTGGCGACTTACGCCAGCAACCCGAAAGACTTGCAGGCGATGGCCGATGATCTGTTCTCGATGATCAAGAGCGGCAAGGTGCGTATTGATATCAACCAGCGGTTTGCGCTGGCGGATGCGGCGAAGGCGCAGACGGAGTTGTCGGGGCGCAGGACGACGGGGTCGACCATTTTGCTGCCATAAGTCTCTAAGATCTTCCGCGTATGTAAGGGCCCCATCGCGGGCAAGCCCGCTCCCACATTTGGAATGCACTCCCCTGTGGGAGCCGGGCTTGCCCGCGATGGCCGCGCCTCGGTCTCAAGAAGGCCGCACTACCTCACCCGTCGCCAAATCACGAATCAGGCTCGGGTTCTTGCGCCCACCCAGGGCACCACCCAGCACCAAATCCACTTGGCCACGGAAATACTGCTCCACGCGAATCCGCGTACGCGCCGCCGGGCGGCCTTGCGGGTTGGCTGAGGTAGAGATCAACGGCCCCACCTGTGCGCATAAATCCCTAACCAACGGATGATCACTGACCCGCAGCGCCACGGTGTCATGCACACCGGTCACCCATTCCGGCAACATGCCCTGATGCGGAACCAGCCAGGTATTCGGCCCCGGCCAGGTGCTGGCCATGCGGTCGATCCAGGTGTCCGGGAAGTCTTCAAACAGAAAATCGAACTGACGGATATTGTCCGCCACCAGGATCAGCCCCTTGTCGACCGAGCGATTCTTGATCGCCAGCAGCCGGTCCACCGCGTCTTCATTCCACGGGTCGCAGCCCAGGCCCCAGACCGCTTCGGTCGGATAGGCAATCACCGCGCCTGCGCGAATTTCTCGTGCGGCTTCCAGCACACGCCACCTGTTGACCATTGCTCACTCTCCGGACTAAAGCTGTGGGCAGTTTACCGATGTTCTTTGCAAAAACTAATTACATAAGCGGGCCGCGCGCAAGCCAGCGCCCGCTTTCGCAGATCACCTGGCCCTCAAGCTCAAGCTCGGTAAGCGCCGCCAGTGTGTGGGACAACGGCCGCCCGCTGGCAATCGCCAAGGCCTCGCTGGTGAGGGGCGCCGCGTGCAACAGCGCCACCAGCGGATGGGTGACCGGCATCGGCGCCGGGCGGGACAACGCCTGCCAACCGCGCAAGCCGTCCAGGATGTGCTCGATGGACTCCACCAGCGTCGCACCGTCGCGAATCAACTGATGGCAGCCCTTGGCGCCCGGATGATGAATGGAGCCCGGAATCGCATACACCTCACGCCCTTGCTCGGCGGCAAGCTTGGCGGTGATCAGCGAACCACTGGCCATGCTGGCTTCCACCACCAGCACCCCCAGCGACAGGCCGCTGATGATCCGGTTGCGCCTTGGAAAGTTGGCGGCCTGGGGCGCGGCGTCCAGCGGAAACTCGGAAACCACCGCGCTGCCCTGGGCAATCATCGCGGCGGCGAGCTGGCGGTGGCGTTGTGGATAAAAATTTTCGAGGCCGGTGCCGAGCACGCCGATTGTCTGCCCCCCGACATCTAATGCCGCTTGGTGCGCAGCACCGTCGATGCCCAAGGCCAAGCCACTGGTGATGACAAAACCGGCGCTTGCCAGGCTGCGCGAAAAGGCGGTGGCAGTGTCCATCCCAGGGCGTGATGCACGGCGACTGCCGACCATGGCCAACTGCGGTTTTTCGAGAATGTTTGGCTCGCCGGCAACGAATAATAACGGCGGTGCATCGTCGATCTGCGCCAGTAACGCAGGGTACTCAGGCTGGTCCCACATCAGTAAATGCTGGGCCGGGCGCTCCAACCATGCGAGCGCATCACTGGCGCCATCTCGAATTTCAGGGCTGCGCCTGGCATCGGCGCTAATGGGTGGCAACCCGAGAGAACGCCAGGCACTCGCCGGGGCGCTGATGGCCTTGGAGGCAGAACCAAATGCGTCAATCAATACACGAAAACGCTTGGGGCCCAGTTCCGGCAGCCTGTGCAAGCGTAGTCGGGCTTCCAGTTCTGCAGGGGAAATTTCAGGGCTGTTTGTCGGATACATTTGATCGTCCTTGATCTGAACAAGCTGTGGATAACTCTGTTGGTAACTTATTTAGCAGGCTATTTATTGCGTTTGTCGGGCAGTCTCGAATCGATCCATGACCGCGAGTGAACGCGAGGCTCTGAGCACCAGGCCATAACTGAGTTTTTCGTAGGTGCGAAACACCAGCAGCGTGCCGGCATCTTCATCGGGGAGTTGGGCCGGGGCGCCAGAGAGGCTGTCGCGTACGCTCACGCCGGCCTTGATCACCGTGAGCAGGTGGCCTTCGGCCAGACCGTCACGGCGGCCCTTGTTCAAGGTCACGGCATCCATTACGCCGATCTGGGTGACACCCTTGGGAATATCGATAATGTGCCCTTCGATGAAAGTCGCAGGCTCCCGATTAGCCCATTCGACGGGCGGTTCGGCACGCAGCAAGCGGTCGCCTGGGCGCACTTCCTGGGTCACCCTTTGCACGGCCAGGGTGCTGAGGTCGCCCGCCAATACAAAGCGTGCGCTGCCGATGTCGTCGGCATTGATGCCCAGCAGCTCCTGGGTTTGCGGGTCGGTGTAGGTTTTGCCGCGACGAAAGATCCCATAGTCCGGCTGGGCCGGGTCCAGGTCACCGCGGGCATGCACGCGCTCACCGTTGGCGCCCAGGACTCGCCCCGCGTCGGCGGCAACAATGTAAGGGGCGTTGTCCAGGTCCTGGGGTGTATCGAAAATGCGGTTGTGCAGCAAGAAGTGGCGGATGGCCTGTTGCGTCGCCTGTTCCAGGCGCGGGCCGGGCTGGGAAACCAGGGCCATGGCGAGCGGCGCCCACAACAGCAAGACGAGTAGCGATTTCCTCATGGGGTCAATCTCCTTTATTATGTGCGTTCGCGTGAAATGCCAGAGCCTTAGCGGCTTTCGAACCTTTCACACCGGCGGTCTGGGTCCATCCCAACGCCGATTTGCCTCTACCTCACATGTGCAGCAATTACGCTTATGGCTATTTTGAACATCCTCGAATTTCCCGACTCGCGCCTGCGCACGATCGCCAAACCGGTGGCCGTAGTGGACGACAAGGTTCGTCAGTTGGTCGATGACATGTTTGAAACAATGTATGAAGCCCCGGGCATCGGCCTCGCCGCGACCCAGGTCAACGTGCATCAGCGCGTCGTGGTCATGGACCTGTCGGAAGATCGCAGCGAGCCGCGGGTGTTTATCAACCCCGAGTTCGAACCGCTGACCGAAGAGATGGGCGAATACCAGGAAGGCTGCCTGTCAGTGCCGGAGTTCTATGAGAACGTCGAACGCCCGCTGCGCGTGAAGATCAAGGCCCTGGACCGTGACGGCAAGCCCTACGAACTGATCGCCGAAGGCTTGCTGGCAGTGTGCATTCAGCATGAATGCGACCACCTCAACGGCAAGCTGTTTGTTGATTACCTGTCCACGCTTAAACGCGACCGGATCAAGAAGAAGCTGGAAAAAAAGCATCGCCAGCAAGCTTGATGCCCTTCTTCCAAAGGCTTGCTGCGGCAAGCCTTTTTCTTTTGTGACTGTTTTTAACCGAGAACTCCCATGACCGAGCCACTGCGCATTGTTTTTGCCGGCACTCCCGAATTCGCTGCCGAACACCTCAAGGCGCTGCTTGCCAGCCCTTATGAAATCGTGGCGGTGTACACCCAGCCGGATCGCCCGGCCGGTCGCGGGCAAAAACTGATGCCAAGCCCGGTCAAGCAGTTGGCGCTTGAACACAACATCCCTGTGCTGCAACCGCCAACCCTGCGCAACGCCGATGCCCAGGCGGAACTGGCTGCGTTGAAGCCCGACTTGCTGGTGGTAGTGGCTTACGGTTTGATCCTGCCTCAAGCGGTGCTGGATATCCCGCGCCTGGGCTGCATCAACAGCCACGCTTCGTTGCTGCCGCGTTGGCGCGGTGCGGCGCCGATCCAGCGCGCCGTCGAAGCCGGTGACCTTGAAAGCGGTGTGACCGTGATGCGCATGGAGGCGGGTCTGGATACCGGCCCGATGCTGCTCAAGGTTGCCACCCCAATCACGGCTGAAGACACCGGCGGCAGCCTGCACGACCGCTTGGCCGAACTTGGCCCGCCCGCCGTGATCCAGGCCATCGCTGGCCTGGCGGCCGGCACGCTGGAAGGCGAAGTACAGGACGACAGCCTCGCCACCTACGCACACAAACTGAATAAAGACGAAGCGCGTATCGACTGGAACCTCCCGGCCGTTGAGCTGGAACGCCTGGTGCGTGCCTTCAACCCGTGGCCGATCTGCCACAGCACCCTCAATGGCGAAGCGTTGAAAGTGCTGGCCGCCACCTTAGTGGATGGCAAAGGTGCTCCGGGTGAAATCATCGGCGCCAGCAAGGACGGCCTGTTGGTCGCCTGCGGTGAACAGGCGCTGTGCCTGACCCGCCTGCAATTGCCCGGCGGCAAGGCGCTTAATTTCAGCGACTTGTTCAACAGCCGTCGTGAGAAATTTGCCTTGGGCACGGTTCTCGGGGCGGTCGCTCAATGAACCCGCGTCTGGCCGCCGCCAAGGCGCTCGCTGCCGTACTCAACGGCAAGGCTTCGCTGAACAGTTCGTTGCCTACACAAATGGACAAGGTTGAAGACCGTGATCGCGGTTTCACCCAGGACCTGGCCTTTGGCACCGCCCGCTGGCAGCCGCGCTTGTCGGCCCTGGCGGCCAAGCTGCTGCAAAAGCCGTTCAAGGCCGCCGACGCCGATGTAGAGGCGCTGCTGCTGGTCGGCCTTTATCAACTGCTCTACACCCGCGTGCCCGCGCATGCCGCCATCGGTGAAACCGTCGGCTGCGCCGACAAGCTGAAGAAGCCGTGGGCCAAGGCCTTGCTCAATGCCGTACTGCGTCGCGCCCAGCGTGAAAGCGAAGCGCTGCTGGCCGAACTGGAACATGACCCGGTGGTGCGCACAGCGCACCCGCGCTGGCTGCAAAAATCCCTGAAAGCCTTCTGGCCCGAGCAATGGGAAGCCATTTGCGCCGCCAACAATGCGCACCCGCCGATGATTTTGCGGGTCAACCGTCGCCACCACAGCCGTGACGCCTACCTGCAATTGCTCACCGGTGCCGGCATCAACGCCGCGCCGTGCGTGTACAGCGTCGACGGCATCGTGCTGGAAGCGGCCACCGACGTGCGCAGCCTGCCGGGCTTTGCCGAAGGCTGGATCAGCGTGCAGGACGAAGCCGCACAATTGGCCGCCGACCTGCTCGACCTGGCCCCAGGCCAACGCGTACTGGACGCCTGCTGCGCGCCGGGCGGTAAGACGTGTCACATTCTGGAAGTCGAAAAAGACCTGGCCGGTGTAGTCGCCGTCGACCTGGAAGCCAAGCGCCTTGTGCGCGTGCGTGAAAACCTTGCACGCCTGGGCCTGAGCGCCGAGCTGATCGCCGCCGACGGCCGCGACACCGCCACGTGGTGGGACGGCAAGCCGTTCCAGCGCATCCTGCTCGACGCGCCATGTTCCGCCACTGGCGTGATCCGCCGTCACCCGGATATCAAGCTCACCCGCCAACCCGACGACATCGCCGCCCTGGCCGTGCTGCAAGGCGAACTGCTCGATGCAATGTGGCCAACGCTGGAAGTCGGCGGCATCCTGCTCTACGCCACGTGCTCCACGCTGCCGACAGAAAATACCGAGGTGATCCAAGCCTTCCTCGCCCGCACCAGTGGCGCACGGGAGCTGGACCTCGCCACGGCGGCCGGTATCAAGCAGCCCCACGGCCGCCAACTGCTCGCGCAGGAAGGCGGACACGATGGCTTCTATTACGCCAAACTGATCAAGATTGCTGCCGCGCGCGGCTAATGGGTTTAAGGGAGTGACCGGATGAAAATCATCATCCTTGGTGCAGGGCAGGTCGGCGGCACACTGGCCGAACATTTGGCCAGCGAAGCCAACGACATCACCGTGGTCGACACCGACAGCGAGCGCCTGCGCAACCTGGGCGACCGCCTGGACATCCGCACCGTACAAGGCCGTGCGTCATTCCCGACGGTGCTGCGCCAGGCCGGTGCCGACGATGCCGATATGCTGGTGGCGGTGACCAACAGTGACGAGACCAACATGGTCGCCTGCCAAGTCGCCCATACCCTGTTCCACACGCCCACCAAGATCGCCCGCGTGCGCGAAGCCGCCTACCTGACCCGCGCCGGTCTGTTCGACAACGATGCGATTCCGGTGGATGTGCTGATCAGCCCTGAACAAGTGGTGACCCACTACATCAAGCGCCTGATCGAAATTCCCGGCGCCTTGCAGGTCATCGACTTTGCCGAAGGCAAGGCGCAACTGGTGGCGGTAAAGGCTTATTACGGCGGTCCGCTGGTGGGCCAGCAACTGCGCCAACTGCGCGAACATATGCCGAATGTGGAAACCCGCGTGGCGGCGATTTTCCGTCGCGACCGGCCGATCCTGCCACAGGGCGATACGGTGATCGAAGCGGACGACGAAGTGTTTTTCATCGCTGCCAAAGCGAATATTCGTGCAGTGATGAGCGAAATGCGTCGACTCGATGAGAGCTACAAACGCATCGTCATTGCCGGCGGCGGGCAGATCGGCGAGCGCTTGGCCGAGGCCATCGAGAGCCGCTACCAGGTCAAGATCATCGAGATGAACCCGACACGCTGCCGACATTTGTCCGACACCCTCGACAGCACCGTGGTATTGCAAGGAAGCGCCTCGGACCGCGACCTGCTGATGGAAGAAAACATCGCCGACGCCGATATCTTCCTGGCCCTGACCAACGACGACGAGGCCAACATCATGTCCTCGTTGCTGGCCAAGCGGCTGGGGGCGAAGAAGGTGATGACCATCATCAACAACCCGGCCTACGTCGACCTGATCCAGGGCGGCGACATCGACATCGCCATCAGCCCGCAGTTGGCCACCATCGGCACCTTGCTGGCCCACGTGCGCCGTGGCGATATCGTCAGCGTGCACTCCCTGCGCCGGGGCGCGGCGGAAGCCATCGAGGCGATTGCCCATGGTGATTCAAAGTCGAGCAAAGTGATCGGCAAGGCGATCCGCGATATCGGCCTGCCGCCGGGCACCACCATTGGTGCGATTATTCGTGATGAAGAAGTGATCATCGCCCATGACGACACGATGATCGCTACGGGTGACCATGTGATTCTGTTCCTTGTGGATAAAAAGCACATTCGCGATGTGGAGAAGCTGTTTCACGTGGGGCTGAGTTTTTTCTAGGCAGGAATATTTCATTGTGGCGAGGGAGCTTGCTCCCGCTCGAGTGCGAAGCGCTCGCAAAATGTTGGGGGACTGCTGCGCAATCCAACGGGAGCAAGCTCCCTCGCCACAACAGCCTTTTTTCGCTCAAGGTGATAATAAATGCTCGAATCCCTGGAAAAAATGCTCGCCAAGGGTGTGGATAATTCATTGCTGCGCTTTGGCTTGGGCAAGGGTTATCTGGACTTGAAGGACAACGCCAAGGCGGCCGAGCATTTGCAGAAATGCGTCGAGTTCGACCCGAAGTATTCGGCGGCGTGGAAGCTGTTGGGCAAGGCTCAGCAAGGGCAGGGTGATAACGCTGCAGCACGGTTAGCTTGGGAAAAGGGCATAGAAGCAGCCCTGGCACATGGCGACAAACAGGCTGAAAAAGAGATGACGGTGTTCCTGAAGAAACTCGATCGCCTGGCCTGAATTGATCCCTGTGGGAGCTGGCTTGCCTGCGATAGCATCACCTCGGTATGGCTGAAAAACCGAGTTTATGATCGTTCCCACGCTCTGCGTGGGAATGCAGCCCTGGGCGCTCTGCGCCTGCCCTTAAAACCGTGACGCGGAGCGTCACAGGCGGCGTTCCCACGCGGAGCGTGGGAACGATCACGTGGTCAGTACCAGCGCTCTTCACCCGGCGGGCGTTTCTTGAAGCGCTTCATGCTCCACATGTACTGGCTCGGGTAGGCGCCGACATAACGCTCCACCACCTTGCTCATCGCCGCGCAGGAGGTAGCCGTGTCGGTGCTGTACATATCTTCCGGCGCTGCTTCCAGAATCACTTTGTAACCCGAACCGTCCGGCAGCCTCAGGGCATGCAGGAACACGCCAACAGCCTTGTGGCCTGCGAGCATGTTCGGCACAAACTTGCTGGTCAGCGCCTGGGTGGCGAAAAACGGCACGAAGATGCCCGCAGATTCCGCCGGCTCCGGGTCAGCCGGAATACCCACCTGACCACCTTTGCGCACTTCCTTGATCACACTGAGGATGCCTTCCTTGGTGGACGCCGCCACGCGGTTGCCCAACTGCACCCGCTGTTTTTGCAGCAACTCATCCACCGCCTTGAGCTTGGGCGGGCGGTAGAAAATGATCGGTTTGCACTGGTTGCAATAGAAGTGGTTCAACACTTCCCAGTTGCCCAGGTGGCTGGTGATGCCAACCACGCCTTTGCCTGAGGCCAATGCCTCATGCAGCACTTCCAGGCCTTCGACTTCGCGCACCAGGTCGATGGAACGCTGTGCCGGCCAGATCCAGGCGCAAGCGCTTTCGGTCAGCGACTTGCCGATGTCCATCAGGCTTTGGCCCACCAGACGCTCGCGGGCGGCCGGGTCCATGTCCGGGAAGCATTTAGAGAGGTTGATCCGCACCGTGTCGCGGGAGCGGTTGGGGGTTTTCCACATGATCCAGCCAATCGCCGTGCCGACGGCCTGGACAGCGCGCCAGGGCAGCAGGGCAAACAACCGAAGAGCGCCTACCAGCAAGGCGCCTTTAAACTTTTCCACAGGTCACTCCTGATCGTGTGTGGTGCGCAAAGCGGGCATTCTAACCGGCGTTGGCCAAGTCCGCGTAACGGTCGCAGTCCTGAGTGTGGTCCATGACCATGCCCGAGGCCTGCATGAACGCGTAGCAGATGGTCGGGCCGACGAAGGTGAAACCGGCTTTTTTCAACGCTTTACTCATGGCTTCAGCCTCGGGGGTAATCGCCGGGACTTGGCTGCGATCGGTAAAGTGATTGACCTTGGGCACGCCGCCAACAAAGGACCAGAGCAACCCCACCGGATCTTCCAGCGCCAGCCAGGCGGCGGCGTTGCGGCGGGTGGCGTTGAGCTTTAGGCGGTTACGCACGATGCCTGGATCGAGCATCAGTGCTTCGATTTCAGCATCGGTCAGCCTGGCCAAACGCTGCGCATCAAAGCCGAACAAGACCTTTCGATAATGCTCGCGTTTGCGTAAAACGGTGATCCAGGACAGGCCCGCCTGGAACCCTTCGAGCAAAAGCAACTCGAACAAACCCTGCGCATCGCGCAGCGGCGTTCCCCACTCCTGATCGTGATAAGCCATGTACAGCGGATCTTCAGAACACCAAAAGCAGCGTGGCATAAGGCTCCAGGGAGTGGTGGCAGGGCCGAATCGGGTATACTCCCGCTCTTTAAATCGCAGCCCAAGTAACAGGTGAATTTCGTGAGCCAGCCTACGCCAGCCGTGCGTACCTTCCAAGACTTGATCCTCGCCCTCCAGCAATACTGGGCCGAGCAAGGTTGTGTGGTACTTCAGCCCTACGATATGGAAGTAGGCGCCGGCACTTTCCACACCGCTACATTCCTGCGGGCCATCGGCCCGGAAACCTGGAACGCCGCTTATGTGCAGCCCAGTCGTCGCCCGACTGACGGCCGCTACGGCGAAAACCCGAACCGTCTGCAGCACTACTACCAGTTCCAGGTGGTATTGAAGCCGAACCCGGATAACTTCCAGGAGCTGTACCTGGGCTCGCTGAAACATGTCGGCCTGGACCCACTGGTGCACGACATCCGTTTCGTCGAAGACAACTGGGAATCGCCAACTTTGGGCGCCTGGGGCCTGGGCTGGGAAGTCTGGCTCAATGGCATGGAAGTGACGCAGTTCACGTACTTCCAGCAAGCCGGCGGCATCGAGTGCTACCCGGTGACCGGCGAGATCACCTACGGTCTCGAGCGCCTGGCCATGTACCTGCAAGGCGTGGATTCGGTCTACGACCTGGTGTGGGCTGACGGCCCGTTCGGCAAAGTCACCTACGGCGACGTGTTCCACCAGAACGAAGTGGAGCAATCCACTTACAACTTCGAACACGCCAACGTCGACAAGCTGTTCGAACTGTTCGACTTCTATGAAAGCGAAGCCAAACGCCTGATCGAACTCGACCAGCCGCTGCCGTTGCCGAGCTATGAAATGGTGTTGAAGGCGTCCCATACCTTCAACCTGCTGGACGCCCGCCGTGCCATCTCGGTGACCGCGCGCCAGCAATACATCCTGCGTGTACGCACCCTGGCGCGTTCCGTCGCCCAAGCCTACCTGTTGGCTCGCGCCAAGCTGGGCTTCCCGATGGCAACCCCGGACCTGCGTGATGAAGTGTTGGCTAAGCTGGAGGCTGCACAATGAGTGCTCAAGATTTCCTGGTTGAACTGGGCACCGAAGAGCTGCCACCCAAGGCACTCAACACCCTGGCCGATGCGTTCCTGGCCGGTATCGAAAAAGGCCTGCACAGCGCTGGCCTGAAGTTCGCCGCGAAAAAAGTCTACGCCGCGCCACGTCGCCTGGCGGTGTTGCTGACCGCGCTGGAAACCCAGCAGCCGGACCGCAGCATCAACCTCGACGGCCCACCGCGTCAGGCGGCTTTTGATGCTGAAGGCAATCCGACTCAAGCCGCCCTTGGTTTTGCCAAGAAGTGTGGCGTCGAGCTGAGCGAGATCGACCAGAGCGGCCCGAAACTGCGTTTCAGCCAGGTCATCACCGGCAAGCCAACGGCAAGCCTGTTGCCGACCATCGTTGAAGACTCCCTGAACGACTTGCCTATCCCCAAGCGCATGCGCTGGGGTGCTCGCAAGGAAGAGTTCGTGCGCCCAACTCAGTGGCTGGTGATGTTGCTCGGTGACCAAGTCATCGACTGCACGATACTCGCCCAGAAGGCTGGCCGTGATTCCCGTGGTCACCGCTTTCACCATCCAGAAGCCGTGCGTATCACCTCGCCGGCCAACTACGCCGCCGACCTGCGTGCCGCTTACGTACTGGCCGATGCCAACGAGCGCCGCGAGCTGATCAGCAAGCGCACCGAAGAGCTGGCCCGCCTGCAGGAAGGCACCGCCATCGTGCCGCCAAGCCTGCTCGACGAAGTGACCGCGCTGGTTGAATGGCCGGTGCCGCTGGTGTGCTCGTTCGAGGAGCGTTTCCTCGACGTGCCGCAAGAAGCGCTGATCACCACCATGCAGGACAACCAGAAGTATTTCTGCCTGCTGGATGTGGACGGTAAGCTGCTGCCGCGTTTTATCACCGTGGCCAACATCGAAAGCAAAGACCCGCAGCAGATCATCGCCGGTAACGAGAAAGTCGTGCGCCCGCGCCTGACTGACGCCGAGTTCTTCTTCAAGCAAGACAAGAAGCAGAAGCTAGAAGACTTCAACCTGCGCCTGCAAAACGTGGTGTTCCAGGAAAAACTCGGCAGCGTCTACGACAAGGCCGTGCGCGTTTCCAAGCTGGCCGCCTACATTGCCCCACGCATTGGCGGTGACGCTGCCTGGGCAGCCCGCGCTGGCTTGCTGTCCAAGTGCGACCTGGCCACCGAAATGGTCGGCGAGTTCCCGGAGATGCAAGGCGTTGCCGGTTACTACTACGCCCTCAACGACGGCGAGCCGGACGATGTGGCCCTGGCTCTGAACGAGCAGTACATGCCGCGCGGCGCTGGCGCTGAGCTGCCGAGCACCTTGACCGGTGCGGCCGTGGCCATCGCTGACAAGCTGGACACCCTCGTCGGTATCTTCGGTATCGGCATGTTGCCTACCGGCAGCAAAGACCCGTATGCCCTGCGCCGTGCGGCTTTGGGCGTGCTGCGTATCCTGATCGACAAAAAGCTCGACCTCGACCTGACCCAGGCCGTGGTGTTTGCAGTCGGCCAGTTTGGCGCCAAGGTCAAGCAAGCCGGGTTGGCCGAGCAAGTGCTGGAGTTTGTGTTCGACCGCCTGCGTGCGCGTTATGAAGACGAAGGCGTGGACGTTTCCGTCTACCTGTCGGTACGTGCCCTGCAACCGGGCTCGGCGTTGGACTTCGATCAGCGCGTACAGGCCGTACAAGCCTTCCGCAAGCTGCCGGAAGCCGAGGCTCTGGCCGCCGTGAACAAGCGTGTGTCGAACCTGCTGAGCAAGGCCGACAACCTCGGCAATGCCGAAGTCGACCCTGGCCTGTTTGCCGATGCCAAGGAGTTCTCGCTGAACTCGGCCATCGCCAAAGCGGAAAACGCGGTGAAGCCGCTGCTCGCCGAACGCAATTACGCCGAAGCACTGGCGCGCCTGGCCACCTTGCGTGAGCCGGTGGATGCGTTCTTTGAAGCGGTGATGATCAATGCCGAAGATGCTGGCGTGCGGAAAAACCGCTACGCCATGCTGGCACGCCTGCGCGGCTTGTTCATCAACATCGCTGACATTTCTGTACTGGGCTGACCATGTTGAAACTGCTGATTCTCGATCGGGACGGAGTGATCAATTACGACTCCGACGCTTACATCAAGTCGGTGGCGGAATGGATTCCACTGCCCGGCTCGATCGAGGCCATCGCGCAGTTGAGCAAAGCCGGCTGGACGGTGGCCATCGCCACCAACCAGTCCGGCATCGCCCGCGGTTATTACGACATCGCCACCCTGGACGCCATGCACGCGCGTTTGCGCGCGTTAGTGACCGAGCAGGGCGGTGAGGTGGGGCTGGTGGTGTACTGCCCCCACGGGCCGGATGAGGGCTGCGAGTGCCGCAAACCCAAGCCTGGCATGTTGAAAACCATTGCAGAACATTACAAGGTGCCGTTAGCTGGGCTATGGTTCGTCGGGGACAGCCTCGGTGACCTGGAGGCGGCCAAAGCCGTCGACTCTCAGCCAGTTTTGGTTAAGACCGGGAAAGGCGAAAAGACCCAGGCGAAAAACCTGCCGGTAGGCACTCTGATTTTTGACGATCTGGCGGCGGTTGCCGCAGAACTTATTAACAACTAGCCGCCCTCGACTTCCTGAACAAGGATTGCTCGGGAGTGTGCTTTTAGCAGGCGGGCCATGTCCCGCAACGGTAAATGCTGCCATGTCGATTTTGCAGGCCATCAGAACCTTCTTCTTTTACCTGCTGCTGGGCACCAGTTCGTTTCTGTGGTGCACCCTGAGCTTTTTTATCGCGCCGTTCCTGCCGTTCAAGGCGCGTTATCGTTTTATCAACGTCTATTGGTGTCGCTGTGCGTTGTGGCTGACCAAGGTATTCCTGGGCATCCGTTTCGAGATCAAGGGCGCTGAAAACGTCCCGGACCAGCCCTGCGTGATTCTGTCGAATCACCAGAGCACGTGGGAAACGTTCTTCCTGTCCGCGTACTTCTCGCCTCTGAGCCAGGTGCTTAAGCGTGAGCTGCTGTACGTGCCGTTCTTCGGCTGGGCGATGGCCATGCTGCGGCCGATCGCCATCGACCGTGACAACCCCAAGGCGGCGCTCAAACACGTGGCCAAGAAGGGTGACGAGCTGCTCAAGGATGGTGTTTGGGTGCTGATCTTCCCGGAAGGTACGCGTGTGCCGTTTGGCACCGTGGGCAAGTTCTCACGCGGCGGTACTGCTTTGGCGGTCAACGCCCATCTGCCGGTGCTGCCGATTGCGCACAACGCCGGCAAATTCTGGCCGAAGACCGGTTGGGCCAAGCGTGAAGGCACTATCACTGTGGTCATTGGCGAGCCCATGTACGCCGAAGGTGAAGGGCCACGCGCCATCGCCGCACTCAATGACCGCGCACAGGCGTGGAATGAAGCGCAGCAACGGGCCATGGGTTCGCTGCCTCCAGAGCCGGTTGTAGTCGAGACACCTGCGATTTAGTGATCTGTGGATAACCTGTGTACGGTTTGTTGGCGAAATGGTGTTTTTGCCTCATAACAAGCTGATTTACTTACATATTTCCAAAGCTCATAAAATCGCGAAAAACGTGCATAAGTTTTTCCCGCATAAAAAAACCGGTCCTTGTGACCGGTTTTTTATGCACCGTGAAAAAGTACGTTTTTCAATCCTCGAGTAACGGCAGTTGCAGGCTGAAAGTCGAACCCTTACCCACCTCGCTTTCACACTGAATGCGACCGCCATGGCGCTCCACTACAGCTTTGACCATGGTCAACCCCAACCCCAAACCTTCACTGCCTTGGGCCGAATCGAAGCGTCGGTATTGGCTGAATAGCTCGGGCAAATCCTCTGGCGCAATACCGGGTCCTTGATCGCTGATGCGGCATTCCAGCCATCCTTGCGCGCTGCCGTGGCTCAAGGTGACGGTAGTACCGGAAGGGGAATACTTGATCGCATTCTCCAGCACGTTGAACAACGCTCGGGTCAGCAGCGATTGATCGGCGTACACCATGCCTTCATCGGCTTCGTCCAGATCATGAACCAGGTGGATGCCTTTAAGTTGGCCAATGACCGCCACTTGATCGAAAGCATCCATGACCAGCATGGCAAACAGCGTGGGCTGAAACTGGTAGCCATCGGCCTCAGCTTTGGCCAGTTGTACGAAGGATTCAGTCAGGCTCAGCGCGCGCCTGACCTGTTGCTCGATCTGAGCAAACACCGGCGACTCACCGCCATGCACATCCAGCAGCGCCAGGATCGCCGAGTGTGGCGCACGCAGGTCATGGGACAGGAAGCGCAGCATGGTTTCGCGGTGCTGCTGCGCTTCGCGCTCTTTGCTCAAGTCTGTGAGGCTCATCAGCCAGCCGAGGGCGACGTCGCCTTCAGCCGGCAGCAAAGGGGCAAGCTCAATGCGCAGGCTGCGCTGATGGATATCGCGAAACTCAACGAGTTCCAACGCTGAGAGAGCAGGGCGCACGCCATTGTGCAGCGGCGGATAACCCAGGTCGCCGAGTTGTTCGAGGAGGTTTTGGTTGACCAACTCATTACTGAACACCTCACGTGCAATCCGGTTGGCCAGCAGGATGCTGCCTTTGGGGTCGGTAATCAGCGTCGCCACCGGCAGGCACTCCAGACCGTCGGCCATAAACCGCCGGGTATCGCGTGTACGGCTTACCGCTTGTTCCAGGGCAAAGATCCGCGCTTGCAGCACATCGCCCTTGCTCGCGGGCGCACGACGACGCTCGGGCAGTACTTTGGGTTCGTTATCCAGCCGCGCAAGCTCCCAGCCGAAGTAGGCCAGGATCACGCTGAGGCGCCGCCAATTCCATATCAGGTAGCTGAGCAGCAAACCAATCAGGCACGCGGCCGGTGACCACCAGTGGCCCTGGCGCAGCAACACCCACGCGCCGAGCAATGCGGTGGCCATGCAGCCCAGGGTCATCCAGAGCGCGTAGCGTGGGCGATACAACAACAGGCCCAGTAACAATGCCACCCAGGCAGTCGCCATCAAGGCCGACACCGCGCCGGGTAGATCAACGATGCTGCGCCCTTGCAGCAGGCCGTTGAGCACGTTGGCCTGGATCTCAACACCCGCCGTGGTGCCGACAGTCGAGGAGAGTGGGGTGACGAAACGATCGCCCATGCCGGACGCAGTGGCGCCTACCAGAATAAGCCGACCCCGCAGCCGTTCAGGTTCGACCTCACCGCGTATAACGCTGGCGTAGGAGACCGTAGGAAAGCGGGTGTCGGCAGCGATGAACGGGATCCGAATGGCGTGCTCCCGGTGCCAGGACGGGTTAATCGGTTGCTGGGGTTCCCCTGGCATCTCAGAGGCCTGGCCGCTCAATGCATAGGCCACCCACGCCAACTGCGGCGTGGTGTCACCGGGTGGGCCTTCACGCATAAACAGGCTGCGCACCACGCCGTCACTGTCGGCTTCAACATTGATATGCCCGAGACCTTTAGCACACTTGAGCAGCGGCAACATTTGCGCGTCCGGCGTGCTGTAGTTCGCCGCTTCCTCACGCAGCAACGGCAGTACCACGTTGCCGGCGTTGCACACGGCGGCTGCGAGGCGTTGGTCGTTGGCAGGCACACCGGGCTCACTGAAGATCACATCGAAGAGGATGGCCGCTGGCTGCGCGGCGCTCAGGCGGTCGATCAGGTCGGCGTGCAAACTGCGCGGCCAGGGCCAGCGACCCAACTCTTTCAGGCTAGGATCGTCAATGGTCACCAGCACGATGCGCGGGTCTACCGGCAACGGCGCCAGGCGCCTGAGGCTGTCATACAGCGGGTTGTTCAGCGCCAGGCCCGGGCTCAACGAGAGGTAGGCCGTCATTGGCAATAACAGCAAACCTATCCACAACCACTCGCGCACCAGGCCGTGGAACAAGCGCTGGGCATGAGTGGGCTGGCGTTTCTCGGCCTTGCGCCAAAGCATCATGGGTTAACCACCACTGGCCTGTGCCTGAGTGGCGGGTGGGTAATAGAAAATGTCATAGACCCCGGTTTCTCCCTCCAGGCCCAGCGCGTCGTAGGCGGACAAACGCACGTGGTAAAACGATGCTTTGAGCCCAGTGAAGCGCATTTTCGGCTCACTGGAAAAGTTTTCCTGCTTGATGTTCATAAAGGCTGAGTCGGTCGCGACTTGGGCGCGGTAGCGCTGTGCACCGGGTAATGGCCGCAGGTACAGGCTCCAGACTGGCGACTGACCTTTTTGGCCATCCTGGCCGATTAATACAGGCGCGGGCAAAAGCGCCACGGGCTTGAGTTCACCTTGTTGTCTGATCAGCAGACCTTGGCGTGCGTCCACCTTCACTTCGGCTGCGGCGTTGCTTGCTGCACGGTTAACCGCTACCTGGCCATTCAGCACCTCCAGCACGGATTGCTCGCCGTCATTGCGCACGCGAAAGTGCGTGCCACGCACGCCCAGAACGCCGACGGGCGTCACGATCTGAAAACGGTCGTAGTCACTGGCCCGTTTGATCACATAGGTCTCGACCTGGCCCTGTTCCAGAATGACCTGGGGAATCGCCTGTTTTTCCACCCAGTGCAGCCGCACCTGTGAACTGGAGGGCAGCACCACACTGGAACCATCACCCAGGCGCAGGCTGACGAAAGCCGATGTCGAAGTCTTCACGCCTTCTTGCTCATCAATGCTCATCCCTTCCAGTAGATGCTGCGCCCCGCCTTTGGCATCGAGCTTCCAGGCTTCACCCGTCAAATGCTGCACAACTGCTGGCAACGGGTGCGCACGGCACAGGAACGGCTCGTCAATATAAGCAGGGCGATAGGGCGTTGCAGCCTGGGCTGTACTGATGACCAGGGCCAGTAACGCGGGTAGGGCACAGCATAATCGATAGGCAGAACAGGTCATGGAGCTCATCACCCGAGTAGTTTCAGACGGCATCTGACCTCAGCACATACAGGTCTACGGCAGCGCATGTGTCGGCTGATCCTTTTCCTCAAGGGTAGGAGCCGGTATCTTTCGCCTGGTAGGTACGCAAGACTTTAAACGGGTTTACGGCCCTTTGATATCAGCGTACCGATAGATCCTGTGAGCATTGAGTCTGGCCATAATTATTCAGATTCAACCACAGGCATCTGTGCATTACCTACGCGATTGAACAGACCGTCGGCTGTCGTATTTTTTGTAGAAAGGACCCACCCATGCGTGTCGCAATACTGGACGACGAACCCGCTGAATTGCGTCGGGTTGAACAGACGCTGCGACAGATCCCCAGCACCGCAGAGCAACCCTGGTCCCTGCATTTCTTCGAACGCGGTGAAGACCTGCTGCGCCAACTGCGCCGCGAAACCTTTGACCTGTTGATCCTCGACTGGCAACTGCCGGACATCACAGGCATCGCATTGTTGCGCTGGACCCGCGAGCACATGGACTCACCACCCGCCGTAATCATGTTGACCAGCCGCGATGCCGAGAGCGATATCGTCACCGCACTCAACAGCGGGGCGGATGATTACGTCAGCAAGCCGTTTCGGCCAAACGAACTCAAGGCTCGGGTCAACGCCGTGCTACGCCGCCATGGGCTGCAAAAGCCAGCGACTAATGAGGTGCAGAGTTTCAACGACCTGACCTTTGATGATGCCGAACTGACGGTGACGCGCGCGGGTAAGCCGATCAATCTCACTGAGCGTGAATACCGCCTGGCCAGTTGCTTGTTCGCCAACCTGGCTCGGCCACTGTCTCGGGAATACCTGTATGAGCGGTTTTGGAGCCATGAAGAAATGGTCTCCTCACGGCCACTGGATACACATATTTATCGGCTGCGTAACAAGCTGGGGTTGACCGCAGACCGGGGCTGGCAGCTGCTGACCATCTACGGGTATGGCTATCGGTTGGAGAGTGTGGCGGCTGCCCAAGGTTAAAAACGCTGATGTTCCACGTGGAGCAATTGTAAAACGCTTAAGTTTCACCCAATAAAAAAGGCCAACGCTTAGCGTTGGCCTTTTTGTTTTAGCGGGTAGCCTGATCAGAAGTCCAGGTTGGACACCGCCAAGGCGTTGCTCTCGATGAAGTCACGGCGAGGCTCGACCGCATCACCCATCAGGGTGTTGAAGATCTGGTCTGCGCCAATGGCGTCTTCGATGGTCACGCGCAGCATGCGACGCTGAGCAGGATCCATGGTGGTTTCCCACAGTTGATCCGGGTTCATCTCGCCCAGACCTTTGTATCGCTGGATGGTGTGGCGCTTGGTGCTTTCAGCCATCAACCAGTCCAGGGCTTCCTTGAACTCCTTGACCGCTTTCTTACGCTCGCCACGCTGGATGTAAGCACCGTCGTCCAACAGGGTGCTCAATTGCGCGCCGAGGGTAACCACGGTCTTGTAGTCGTTGCTGCCGAAGAAGTCGCGGTTGAAGGTGACGTAGTTCGACAGGCCGTGGGAGATCAGTTCAACCTCCGGCAGCCACACGTTACGTTCACGGTCTTCACGCAAGCTGGCTTTGTAAACCAGGCCAGACTTCTCGACGGTGCGCAGACGTACTTCGTACTGAGCCAGCCAATTCTGCATGTGGGCGTGATCGCCCAACTGCTCCAGGCTCACGGAAGGCAGGTAGATGAAGTGCTCGGTCAGCTCCTGAGGGTACAGGCGCGACAGACGCTTGAGGGTCTTCATTACCATGCGGAAGTCGTTAACCAAACGCTCCAGCGCCTCACCGGAAATGCCCGGGGCTTCGTCGTTCAAGTGCAGGCTGGCATCTTCCAGGGCCGACTGCGTCATGTACTCTTCCATGGCGTCGTCGTCTTTGATGTACTGCTCTTGCTTGCCCTTTTTCACTTTGTACAACGGCGGCTGAGCGATGTAGATGTAGCCACGCTCGATCAGCTCCGGCAACTGACGGAAGAAGAAGGTCAGCAGCAGGGTACGGATGTGCGAACCGTCGACGTCAGCATCGGTCATGATGATGATGTTGTGGTAACGCAGTTTGTCGATGTTGTACTCATCGCGGCCAATACCGCAGCCCAACGCCGTGATCAAGGTGCCGACTTCCTGAGAGGAAATCATCTTGTCGAAGCGGGCCTTCTCGACGTTGAGGATCTTACCCTTCAACGGCAGGATAGCCTGGGTGCGACGGTTACGACCCTGCTTGGCGGAACCGCCAGCAGAGTCACCTTCCACCAGGTACAGTTCGGAGAGGGCAGGGTCCTTCTCCTGGCAGTCAGCCAGTTTGCCCGGCAGGCCGGCGATATCCAACGCGCCTTTACGGCGGGGCGTCTTCCCTGCGTTTACTGCGCCCTCTCCGGCGCACGCCGCGGCGG
>NZ_WKDB01000047.1:0-53538 GCF_021606215.1 Pseudomonas sp. PA-5-4B
CCACCACCCCCTCAAGCCACCACCGCGCCAACCCCAAAACATTCGGCGCCTTAAGCAACGTAAAGTGATTCCCCGCGCCATACCAAACCTGCAACCCGTTCCCCTGGCGCCGCCACCCTTCCACCATCAACCCCTGCTCACGCTGATTACCCGCCGCATCCAACGCCGGATCCTGCGCCAACACCAACCGCACCACCCCGTTGAACCGCTGCGCCGGCCGATACACCGTGCGCAACGCCGCCGCATAAGTACGCGCCGGCCCCGCCATCGCATCCACACTGGCACGCCCCGGCAACAACCCCACACTCACCATCCCCGCATGCAGCCATTGCTGCTGCGCCACCTCATCGCGCCCGGCAAACTCCACCCGGTCAATGCCCAGCGACTTGCCCGCCGACAACTGCATGGCCTCAATCAAGCGCAACAACGCGGCCGTGGTCGAATAAGGCTTGCCCGCACCGCCCGGTGATTCACTGTCGATCACCGTCAATGACGCCACCTCACGGCCCATCGCCTGCAAGCGCAGCGCCATCTCCAGCGCGACCCAGCCACCAAATGAATGCCCGACCAGATGCACCGGCCCACGCGGACACTCGTGCGCCAGCGCCGCCAGGTAACACTGCGCTGCCGCTTCCACCTGGCTATGGGGCACCGCCTCGCCATCCAGCCCGCGCGGCTGCAAACCGAACAGCGGCCAGTCGCGCCCGAGTGCCTCGCCCAACCCCACAAACCCGGTGACGCTGTCACCCGCTCCCGGCACACAAAACACCGGCGCAAACCCCGCACGCCCACTCTGAATGCGCAGCACCGGTTGATGCACCGCTTCCGTCACCGGCGCACTCGCGGCCAGGGCCTGCGCCATCGCCGCGCCCAAGCCTTGAATATGCGGCGCCTGCATCATGCTTTGGTGATCGCCCGGCACCTCGACCCGGCGCAATTGACCAGGCGCCAAAGCGTCTTCCCAGCCCAGCGACTCACTGCGCCGCGACAGCTCGGTCGGCCGTTCACGGGCACTGAACAGATGCACCGGCACCGGCAGCGGGAACAGGCTGTAGTGCGCCAGCGCATGCCCGTGGCCGACTTCACGCTCGATAAAACTCAAGAGGTCCGCGTCCGTAGCCGCTGCCATTTGCGCGTATAGCAGACCTTGATCGCGACAGCGTTGCAGCAAACCCGCAAAGTCCAGCTGTCCAATGCCCGCCTCAAGCTGTTCAAGGCTCGCCAGTTCATCCACACCTCCCTGTGCGTTCCAATACGCCGTGCACTGCAACAGCAAATGCCGCTTAAGCGCATCCGGCCCACTCCAGCGCGCCTTGCCTTGGTCGGTCATGCGCGGCACGTAGCTGTCGATCAGGCCGAGGAACGCCACCGGCTCATCCAGCCCCAGCAATTGCATCGCCACTTCATAGGCCAGTACGCCGCCAAACGACCAGCCCGCCACGCGGTAAGGCCCGTGTGGCTGAACCTCGCGGATCAGGCCGACCATGCGCGCCGCCAAGCCTTCCATGGTGTTCAGGTGCGGCTCGCCCAGTGCCGCGCCCGGCAGGCCGTAGATCGGATAGTCGCCGGGCAAGTGCTGACCCAACGCCGGGAAATACACGTCCATGCCACTGAACTCGTGCACCAGAAACAACGGCGGCTGCGATCCGCTGCTGCGCACGGTAATCAGCGAGGTGTCGCGCACCGGCTCGCCGGTGCGCTGGCGCAACATCGCCGCCACCGAGGCCACGCTGACGTGCTGGAACAGCTCGGCCAGCGACACCTGCAAGCCCGCTGCCTCCATCAGGTTGACCAGTCGAATCGCCAGCAAGGAATGCCCGCCCAGCTCAAAGAAGCTGTCGTGACGCCCCACCTGCTCCAGTTTCAACACCTTGGCCCACAGGCCGGCGAGCGACTGCTCCAGTGCATCGGCCGGCGCCTCGAAGTCGCGGCTGAGCAAGGCCTCCAACGCCGGAACCGGCAAGGCTTTGCGATCGATCTTGCCATTGGCCGTCAGCGGCAACTGCGCCAGCGGCACATAGGCCGACGGCAGCATGTAGTCCGGCAACTGGCCGTGCAGGTGCGCACGCACACTGTCGACGTCTACGGGCTCGCCAGCCCAGGTGAAATACGCCACCAGACGCTTGTCACCCGGCACGTCCTCACGGGCCAGCACCACTACGTCCTGGATGCTAGCCAAGGTCGCCAGGCGCGCTTCGATCTCGCCCAACTCGATACGGAAACCACGGATCTTCACTTGGTCGTCGTTACGCCCGATGCACTCCAGCAAGCCGTCCGCTGTCCAGCGGCCAAGGTCGCCGGTGCGGTACATCAAGGCGCCTGGGTTGAACGGGGCGTCGACAAACTTCTCGGCGGTCAGCTCCGGCCGGTTCAAATAACCCTTGGCCACGCCGTCACCGCCGATGCAGATTTCGCCGATCACGCCCACCGGCAGTGGCTGCAAGTACGCATCCAGCACATGAATCTGCGTGTTGGAAATCGGTCGACCGACCGCCACGCTGTCAGCATCGGCGGCAATCGCCTGCACCTCGTAAGTGGTGGCGTAGGTGGTGGTTTCAGTCGGCCCGTAGCAATGCACCAGGCGCAATCCCGGCGCCTGCGCCAGCAGGCTGCGGAACGCCGCCGGGTCGGCACGCTCGCCGCCGCAGAGCAAAATGCGCAAGCCGGCCAGGGCTTCGGGGATCATCTGCACGTACTGGTTGAACAACGCGGTGGTCACGAACAACACCGTCGCACCGTGCAGCGCACGGCCGAATGCAGCGGGGTCGAGCAACGTGGAATGGTCGATCACCTGCACCTGGCCGCCGTTGAGCAGCGCGCCCCACACGTCCATGGTGCTGGCGTCGAACGCCGGGTTGGAGGCAAACGCCACGCGGTCGGCGGCGTTGAAGTCGGCGTAACCGTTGTTGAGCACCAGCCGTGTGATGCCGCGATGAGGCACCAATACGCCCTTCGGTGTGCCCGTGGAGCCGGAGGTGTACATGATGTACGCCACGCTGTCCGAGGACTGCGACAGGTCAGGGTTGTGGCTCGGTTGCGGGTCCAGGGTCAGGGTGTCCAGATCCAGGCGCCGCGCCGGGAACTCAAGCGCCGCGTCACTGCGGGTCAACAGCCAGCTCGCGCCGCTGTCCTGCAACATGAAGCCCTGGCGTTCGGCGGGTGCGTTTATGTCCAGCGGCACATAGGCCGCTGCACACTTGAGGATCGCCAACTGGCTGACCAGCAGGTCCAGGGAACGCGGCAGCAGGATCGCGACGTTATCGGCCGGGCGCACACCCAGGCTCATCAGGTGATGGGCCAAGCGGTTGGCGCGGGTGTTGAGTTCGCCGTAGCTCAGTACCGCGTCAGCGTGCAACGCAGCCACCGCGTCAGGCCGTGCGTGGGCCTGGGCTTCGAACAAGCGCTGCACCGTGTGCTCGCGGGGGAACACACGGGTGGTGGCATTGAAACCTGCCAGCTGTTGACGCTCGGCCGCCGGCAGGATTGGCAAGCGGCTGATGCCCCTATCACTGTGGTGCTCCAGCGCCTCAACCAGTTGCTCAAGGGCAATGTTCAGGTAATCACACAAACGCCGGGCGCCCTGCCCCATGGCGGTCAGGCTGAAACCCTCACCAAGGTCATCGACACTCACCGACACCCCGTAATTGGTCTGCTCCTCGGCACTGAGCAGCGCAATCCCCTGCCATGCCTCAGCCACGCCACCACTGTGCGGCGCGCTGTGGCGGTAGTTGAACAGCACGTTGAACAACGGCGTACCCACTGGCACGCCGCTGCACTGCTGGGCCAATGCCAGCGGCGCGTGCTCATGGCTGAGCAATTGGGTCAGGCGCGCATGGGTGGCACGCAGTGCGGTGCGTACCGAGTGTTCGCCCAGGTCGACGCGCAACGGCAAGGTGTTGATAAACACGCCCATGGCGCGCTCGGCGCCTTCGCCGCCTTGCAGGCGGCCGAGCATCACAGTGCCGAACACCACCTGTTCGCGGCCACTGACCTTGCCCAGCACCTGCGCCCAGGCCAGGTGCATCAGGCTGGCGGCACTCACGCCTGCCTGGCGGGCCTGGGTGCGCAGGCGCAGGCTCAACTGCGGGTCGATGGCCAGATGCGCGTGTTCATCGGCGCCCAGGTATTGGACGTCGGTTGGCTCGTCGATTTCACCGAGCATTTCGCGCAAGAAGGTTTCGTGATTGTCAACGCCCAGGCGGGTCTGGGCCACAGTCTGGGCCACATAGTTTCGATACGGCACGGCCGCGCCCAGGGTGTGCTGACTACCGAGCAGGAACGCCTGCATTTCATGCTGCAGGATGTCCAGCGCGACGTGGTCCATCACCAAATGATGGAACAACAACGTGGCGACCACGCGCTGCGGCTCCTCGGTATAGACCAGCCGCATCAACGGCGCTTGCGTCAGGTCCAGGCGCTGCGGCACAGCACCGGTTTCAACGCTGAGCAAGGCCTCACGCCAAACCACTTGCACCGGTTCTTCCAGGCCCTCCCAATGGAAGGAGGAACGCAGGATGTCATGCCGCTGGATCACCGCCTGCAATGCATGGGCAAAGGCGTCCAGGCGCAGACGGCTATCGAAGGCAAACTGCGCCCGCAACAGGTAGGCATCGCCTTCAAGCACAGCCCGATGGTGATACAGGATGCCGGCCTGCAACGGCGCCAGCGGGTAGATATCCTGCACATTCGCCGCACCGCCGGGAATGCACGCGACGATGCGGTCGACGGCAGCCTGGTCCATCTGGATCAAGGGCAACATAGCCGGGGTGATGTGGCCGCAGCCTTCGGCGATGCCATTGGTCGGCACCGCCACTTCGCGCCCACGGCCCTGCGCCGCCGCCAACGCCGAGAGCGTCGGCTGGCCGAACAGCACCTTCACATCCGCCGACAAGCCCAGGCGACGCATGCGCCCCATCAGACTGACGGCCAGCAGCGAATGCCCGCCCAGTTCAAAGAAGTTGTCGTGACGGCCCACGCGCTCAACATTGAGCAGTTCGGCCCACAGGCTGGCCAAGGCCATTTCGGTATCGCCCCGGGGCGCTTCGTACTCGCGCACCACCACCGAATCCAGGCCCGGCGCCGGCAGCGCCTTGCGGTCGAGCTTGCCGTTGGGGCTGAGCGGCAACGCCTGCAGATGCACGAAAATCGC
Organism: Pseudomonas sp. PA-5-4B; assembly: GCF_021606215.1. Lineage (NCBI taxonomy): Bacteria > Pseudomonadati > Pseudomonadota > Gammaproteobacteria > Pseudomonadales > Pseudomonadaceae > Pseudomonas > Pseudomonas sp. PA-5-4B. Next base: position 5,150 of record NZ_WKDB01000047.1, read on the forward strand.
CGGCACCATGAACTCCGGCAGATGCCGCAGCAGATGACCGCGCAGCGCGTCGATGTCGCTCGGCGTGCCGGTGTAGTAAGCCACCAGCTGCTCTTCACGGGCGATCACAGCGGCTTCGTTGACCTGAGGATGCTCGAGCAGCCGCGCCTGGATTTCACCCAGTTCGATGCGCAAACCACGGATCTTCACCTGGTCATCATTACGCCCCAGGTACTCGATATTGCCGTCCGGCAAGTAACGCCCGACATCACCGGTGCGGTACATGCGCCCCTGCCTGAAGGGGTCGTCAAGGAAACGCTCGGCGGTCAGTTCCGGCCGGTTCAGATACCCGCGCGCCACTTGTACGCCCGCGATAAACAACTCGCCCACCACACCCAGCGGCACCGGTTGCAACTGGCTGTCGAGCAGGTACATGCGGGTGTTGGCGATGGGTTTGCCGATCGGCGTGTTGTCCGGGGTTACCAGACCGGCACAGTTCCAGGCGGTGACGTCGACCGCCGCTTCGGTCGGCCCATACAGGTTATGCAATTGGCTGCCCGGCAGTTGCTGCTTGAAGCGCCGTACCAGGCTGCCCGGCAAGGCTTCGCCGCTGCACATCACCCGCGCTAGCCCTATGGCCTGGCTGACATCGCCGTGGGCCAGGAACACATCGAGCATCGACGGCACAAAGTGCAAGGTAGTGATCTGTTCGGCCTCGATCACGTCGCACAGGTATTCGGGCTCTTTGTGCCCGCCGGGGCGCGCCATCACCAGACGCGCGCCGGTAAACAGCGGCCAGAAGAATTCCCACACCGATACGTCAAAGCTGAACGGGGTTTTCTGCAGCACCGAATCCTGCGCGTTCAGGCCGTATTCGTCCTGCATCCACAGCAGGCGGTTGACTACCCCGGCGTGGTCGTTGATCACGCCTTTGGGCTGGCCGGTAGAGCCGGAGGTGTAGATCACATAGGCGCTCACGCCCTGGACGTGAGGGTTGCCTGCGGGCAGATGCTGCCAGGTGGGCTGGTCCAGGTCGACTACCGCCACTGCGCCGAGCAAGCCACGTGTTGCGCCTTGGGCCAGCACCACCAGCGGCGCACTGTCTTGCAGCATGTAGGCCAGGCGCTCTTGCGGATAAGCCGGGTCCAGCGGCACATACGCCGCGCCGGCCTTGAGGATCGCATACAGGCCAATGACCATCTCCAGGCTGCGCTCGACGCAGATCGCCACCCGCGAATCCGGCTGTACACCCAGCGCCAGCAGGTGATGGGCCAGCTGATTAGCCTGCGCATTCAGCTCAGCGTAGGTCAGTTGCCGCTCACCTGCCTTCACCGCAATCGCGTTCGGCGTGCGCACCACCTGCGCTTCAAACATCCCGTGCAGTGTCTGGTCGAGGTTGTAGTCCACCGCGGTGGCGTTGAGATCGACCAGCAGGTGCTGACGCTCACACTCATCCAACAACGGCGCATGTTCCAACACCGCCTGGTCGTTATCGACCATTGCCTGCAAGGTGCGGGTGAAATACCCGGCGTACCGCTGCACGGTCGACTCATCAAACAGCGCCACGGCAAATTCAAGCGCGCCGAGAATGCTGCCCTGCACTTCACCCAGGTTCAACGACAGGTCGAACTTGGCAAAGTGGCTGTTCTCGACGATGCCTTCCAGGGCCAGGTCGCCCAGCGCCAGGGTCGGCGCGCTGCTGTCCTGCCAGCTCAGCAGGGTCTGGAACACCGGGCTGTGGGCCAGGCTGCGCACCGGCCGGGTGATTTCCACCACCTGCTCAAATGGCAAGTCCTGATGCGCCTGGGCCGCCAGCGTCAGCGCCTTGACCCGTGCCAGCAAGGCCTCGGTGCTCAGCTCGCCCGAGGTGTCGATGCGCACCGCCAGGGTGTTGACGAACAGGCCGATCAGCCCTTCCACCTCGCTGCGGGTACGGTTGGCCACTGGCGTGCCGATCACCAGGTCGTGTTGCCCGGACAGCCGCGCCAGCAGGGAGGCCCAGGCCGTCATCAAGGTCATGTACAGCGTGGTGCCATGGCGTTGGCTCAAGGCCTTGAGCCCGGCGGTCAGGCGTTCGTCCAGGCGCACTTCGACGCTGTTGCCGGCGTAGTCCTGCTGCACAGGGCGTGGGCGATCGGTAGGCAGCGTGAGCAAGGCCGGCGCACCGGCCAGTGCCTGTTGCCAATAGGTACTTTGGCGCTGCAGCACTTCGCCGCTCAGCCACAAACGCTGCCACACGGCGAAGTCGCCGTACTGAATCGGCAGGCTTGGCAATGGGTCAGGCATGCCGTGGCTGAAGGCTTGATACAGCGCCATCAACTCACGGGTGAGCACGCCCATCGACCAGCCATCGGAAACGATATGGTGCAGGGTCAGCAGCAGCACATGGTGATCGTCGGCCATCACCACCAGGCGCCCACGCAGCAACGGGCCGCGCTCCAGGTCGAACGGTGCCGAGGCTTCGCCCTGAATCAAGGCATCCAGCGCCTGCTGCGGTTGCGGGTGGCGGCGCAAATCCTGCACTTGCAGGGGCAGCATGTCTTCAGCCGGTACGATCAGTACCTGGGCTTGGTCGCCCTGTTGGGCAAAGCGGCTGCGCAGGGTTTCATGCCGCGCAACAATGCGCGCCAGCGCCCGTTGCAGCGCCTCGACATGCAACTGGCCACGCAAACGCAGGCCGATGGGAATGTTATAGGCGGTATTGGCGCCTTCCATCAGCGCCAGAAACCACAGGCGCTGCTGGGCGAACGACAACGGCACGAGCTCATCACGATTGGCCGGCAGAATATCCGGCAAGGTGCTGCGCCCTGACTGCGCCAGCACTGCGGCGACCGCCGCCAGCTCCGCATTGGCAAACAAGTCGCCCAGCACCAGTTCCACCCCCAGGCGCTGGCGCACTTGCGAGACCATGCGCATCGCCAGCAACGAGTGCCCGCCCAGTTCGAAGAAATGGTCGTGCCGCCCGACACGCTGCACCTGCAGCACATCGGCCCAGATCTGCGCGAGCACGCTTTCGATCTCGCCCTCGGGCGCTGCGTATTCGCGGGTAAACACCGCGGCCATGTCCGGCGCTGGCAAGGCCTTGCGGTCGAGCTTGCCGTTGGCGGTGAGTGGCAACGCCTCGAGCTTCACATAGGCGACCGGGACCATGTAGTCCGGCAGATGCGCAACCAGGTGGGCGCGGATATCACCGACCGCCAGCGGGTCGAGTTGCGGGCTCTCGGTGAAATAGGCGACCAGTCGCTCCTCGCGCACCAGCACCACCGTTTCCTGGATCCCAGGCAGTTGGCCGAGCTGGGTTTCAATCTCGCCAAGCTCGATACGCATGCCACGGATCTTCACCTGATCATCGTTGCGCCCCAGGTATTCAAGCGTACCGTCCGGCAACCAACGCGCCAGGTCGCCGGTGCGGTACATGCGCCCCGGGTTGAACGGGTCTTGCAGGAAGCGCTCGGCGGTCAGGTCCGGGCGGTTGAGGTAACCACGCGCCACGCCCTTGCCACCCACGTACAGCTCACCGGCTACCCCCAATGGCACCGGCCGTTGTTGTTCATCGAGCAGGTACACCGTGGCATTGGCCACCGGTTTGCCGATATGCAACGGCTGGCCTGCTTCGACCTTGCCGGAAGTGGCAACCACCGTGGCTTCGGTGGGGCCGTAGTTGTTGATCAGTTCAAACCGTTGGGCTCGCGCAAACTGGCGCAGGCGGTCACCGCCGATGAGCAAGGTGCGCAATGTAGGGTGTTCGATGTGCTGGCTGAACGCGTATTCGGCCACCGGCGTGGGCAGGAAGCACACGTCCAGTGGCTGCGCGCACCACCAGCTCAGCAGCGCGTCGATATCTTCGGCGCCTTCCGTAGCGGGCGGCAGGTGCAGGGTCGCGCCGACACACAGCGCCGGCCACACTTCCCAGGCCATCGCATCAAAACCAAAGCCGGCAACACTGGCGGTGTGGCGCCCGGCGCACAGGTCAAAGGCGCGGCAATGCCAGTCCACCAGGTTGGCCACCGTGTGGTGCTCCACCATCACCCCTTTGGGCAGGCCGGTGGAGCCGGAGGTGTAGATCACATAGGCGAGGTTCGAAGGGCTGACCGCGGCTTTTGGATTGCTGGCTGAATGGTGCTGCCAGGTGTAGCGGTCCAGCTGGATCACCGGCACGTCCAGCGCCGGCAAGCGCTCGAGCAGTGCCTGTTGGGTCAGCACCGCCACCGGGGCGCTGTCGCTCAGCAGGTAGCTCAGGCGCTCGGCCGGGTGCGAAGGGTCGACCGGCACATAGCAGGCGCCAGCCTTGAGGATGGCCAGCAACCCGGCCAGGGTGTCCAGGCCACGCCGCGCGACGATGGCCACGCGGTCATCGGGTTTGACCCCCAGCGCCAACAGGTGATGGGCCAGCAGGTTGGCTTGCTGGTTGAGTTCGGCGTAAGTCAGTTGGCGGCCCTGCTGCACGGCGGCAATCGCCTCCGGCGTGAGCGCGGCCTGGGCTTCGACGCGCCCGTGCAAGGTACTGCTCTGGGGGAAATCGGCGTGGGTGGCGTTGAACTGCTCAAGCAACAGTTGCTGCTCGGCGGCAGGCAGCACCGACAGCTGATTGAGCGCGGTGTGCGGTGCTTGCTCCAGCGCCGTCACCAGGTTCTCCAGGGCGGTTTGCAGATAGCTGCACACGCGCTGCGGATCGACCCGCTGGCTGGCCAGCAGGCTCAGGCCAAAGCCTTCACCCAGGTCATCCACACTCAGGGTCAGCGGGTAGTTGGTGCGTTCTTCGGCGCTGAGCGCGGCGATCCCGTGCCAGGCCGACACGGCTTCGGCGCTGACGGCCGGGGCGCTGTGGCGATAGTTGAGCAAGGCGCTGAACAGCGGCGTCGGCGCCACCACCCCGCTGCAGCGTTGGGCCAGGGCCAGCGGCGCGTGTTCATGGCGCAACAAGGTGGTGAGCCGCGCGTGGGTGGCCTTGACCCCGGTGCGTAGGTCCTGGGCGTCCACGTCGACGCGAAACGGCAAGGTGTTGATGAAAATGCCCAGCGCCCGATCCGTGGCATGGCTGCCTTGCATGCGGCCCATCAATACGGTGCCGAACACCACCTGCTCTTTACCGGCCAGCACCGCCAACACCTGCGCCCAGCCCATATGGAACAGGCTGGCGGCACTCACCCCCAATTGCCGGGCTTGCGCGCGCAACCGCCGGCTGAGTGCTGCGGGCAAAGGCAGGCTGACTTCGCTGATGCCACGGGCATCGCCCTGCACGTCCTGCAAGCCGTATGGCAGGGTCGGCTCGCTGATATCGCCGAGCATCTGGCGGAAGAATTTTTCGTGTTCCGGCTCGCTGATACCCAGGCGTGCCTGCGCCACATAATTGCGAAACGGCACGGCCTGGCCAAGCGCCGCGCCCTGCCCCAGCAGGCACGCCTGCATTTCATGGCACACCACTTCGAGGGCGCTGTGGTCGAGGGCCATATGGTGGAACAGCAAGGTGGCGACAATGCGCTGGTTCAGCCGGTCGTCGGCCCGCACCAGGCGCAGCAGCGGCGCCCGGGTCACGTCGAGGCGATAGTGGCGGGCATCGAACAGCCCGTGCAGTTGAGCGGCAATATCGCCGTCGGCCGGGTTCAATTGCAGCGCCTGCACCGGCAGGCGTGCCTGGCGCCACACCACTTGCGAGGGTTGCTGCAAACCGTCCCAGACCACGCCGGTGCGCAGGATATCGTGGCGGTCCATCACGCGCTGCAAAGCTTGGGCAAAGGCCTCGAAACGCTCCAGGCTGTCGAACGCGAATTGCGACTGCATCACGTACGGGTCGCCCTGCTCGGCGCTGACGTGGTGGAACAGAATGCCTTCCTGCAACGGCGCCAGCGGGTAAATGTCCTGGATATTCGCCACACCGCCGTCGACCGTGGCCACGATGCGCTCGATCTCGTCCTGGCTCAACGTCGACAGGCTCAGCATGGCCGGGGTGATGTGCTCGGCACCTAGCGGGATGCCATTGGCCGGCACCTGCACTTCGCCGGCCTTGGAGGCCGAGTATTCACCGGCCTTGATCAGTTCGATCAAGGCCGCTTTGTGCTCGCGCAACGCCGCCAGGATCAAAGGGTCGATCAGCGCTTGTTTGTTGCCTTGCACCGACAACTGCTCGCCCTTGAGCGCCAGTTGCACGTCCTTGGTTTTCAGCGTGCTCAATAACTCAGAAATGCTCACAGGACGATCTCCATTCGTTCGGTAATAGCGGCGTAGCCGGCCAGGCTCGGCTGTTCGAACAGCGCCCGCACATCGGCTTCCAGGCCTTCCTGGCGCAGGCGTCCGATCAAGCTCACGGCCAGCAGCGAGTGCCCGCCCAGTTCAAAGAAGTTGTCATGGCGCCCAACGCGCTCAACGTTGAGCAACTCGGCCCACAGCGCTGCCATGAGGATTTCGGTGTCGCCTTCGGGGGCCGCGTATTCGCGCACATTCAGTGCGTCCATGCCCGGCACCGGCAGTGCCTTGCGGTCGAGCTTGCCGTTGGGGCTCAGTGGCAATGCGTCGAGGTGCACAAACACGGCGGGCACCATAAAGTCCGGCAAGTGCTGCAACAGGTGGGCGCGCAAGCGGTCGATGTCGGTGTGTGCGCCGGTGTAGTACGCCACCAGACGGTCCTCGCGGGCGACCACGGCGGCCTCGTTGACCTGCGGATGCTCCAGCAAGCGCGCCTGGATTTCGCCCAGTTCGATGCGCAGGCCACGGATCTTCACCTGGTCATCGTTGCGGCCCAGGTATTCGATATTGCCGTCGGGCAGGTAACGACCGACGTCGCCCGTGCGGTACATGCGCCCGCTGGTGAACGGGTTCTTGAGGAAACGTTCGGCGGTCAGCTCCGGGCGGTTCAGATACCCGCGCGCCACTTGCACGCCGCCGATAAACAACTCACCCACCACCCCCAACGGCACCGGCTGCAACTGGGCGTCCAGCACGTACATGCGTGTATTGGCAATCGGCTTGCCGATCGGCGTGTTGTCCGGCACGTCGGGCCGTGCGCAGTTCCACGCGGTGACATCGACCGCCGCTTCTGTCGGGCCATACAGGTTGTACAGCCCAACCCCCGGCAGTTGTGCTTTGAAGCGCCGTACCAGGCTGCCCGGCAAGGCTTCGCCGCTGCACATCACCCGCGCCAGCCCTTTGGCCTGGCTGACATCACCATGGGCCAGGAACACATCGAGCATCGACGGCACGAAATGCAAGGTGGTGATCTGCTCAGCCTCGATCACCTGGCACAGGTACTCCGGCTCTTTGTGCCCACCCGGGCGGGCCATCACCAACCGTGCGCCGGTAAACAGCGGCCAGAAAAATTCCCACACCGACACGTCGAAGCTGAACGGGGTTTTCTGCAGCACCGCGTCATGGGCCTTGAGGCCATAGGCGTCCTGCATCCACAGCAAGCGGTTGACCACGCCAGCGTGTTCATTGATCACGCCTTTGGGCTGGCCGGTGGAGCCGGAGGTGTAGATCACATAGGCCTGGTGCCGGGCGGTCAGGCCCGGCACCTGCGGGTTGCTCGCGCTCTGCTGTTGCCAGGTGAGGTGATCCAGGTCCAGCACCGGCACGTCGCCCAACAACTGGCGGGTCGCGTCTTGCGCCAACACCACCACCGGCGCGCTGTCTTGCAGCATGTAAGCGATGCGTTCGAGTGGATACGCCGGGTCCAGCGGCACATAACCGCCACCCGCCTTAAGGATCGCGAACAGGCCGACCACCATGTCCAGGCCACGCTCGACACAGATACCCACGCGCGAATCCGGCTGCACGCCGAGTTCGCGCAGGTGATGGGCCAGGCGGTTGGCGCGTTCGTTGAGTGCCCGGTAGGTCAACTGCTGGTCACCGGCCTTGACCGCCACCGCATCCGGCGAACGTTCGACCTGAGCCTCGAACAGGCCGTGCAGGGTCTGGTCGAGGTTGTAAGCGACCTCGGTGGCGTTGAACGCTACCAGCAGTTTTTGGCGTTCCTCGGCGCCCAGGATCGGCAGGCGATTGAGCGCCTGGTGCGGTGCCTGCTCCAAGGCTTCGACCAGCCCGGCCAGGGCGTTCTGCAGGTAACCACACACCCGTTGCGCGTCAACCTGCGCCAGCGCGGTGATATCGTAACCATCGCCCAAGTCATCCACGTTGAGGGTCAGCGGGTAGTTGGTGCGGCCATCGTTGACCAGCGTCTGCATGCCTTCCCAGGCGTGTTGCGCCTCGGCAGAACGCGTCGCGGCGCCGCGATGGCGATAGTTGAGCATCGAGCTGAACAACGGCGCCGGGGCCGCCACCCCGCTGCAACGCTGGGCCAGGGCCAGGGACGCGTGCTCATGGCCCAGCAACGCGGTGAGCCGCGTGTGGGTGGCACGCACGGCATCGCGTGCGCCTTGCGCGTCGATATCCAGGCGCAGCGGCAAGGTATTGATAAACACCCCGAGTGCACGATCAGCGCCCTCACCGCCTTGCAATCGGCCGACCAGCACGGTGCCGAACACCACGCTGTGGCGCCCCGAAGTGGCCGCCAACACTTGGCCCCAGGCCAGGTGGAACAGGCTCGCCGTGCTCACACCGAGTATACGTGCCTGGGCCCGCAGGCGGCGGTTGAGGTCGTTGTCCAGGTGCAGGCTGTGTTCCTCAATCGCGCTGCCGTCGCCGCGCACGTCCTGCAAGCCGAACGGCAAGGTCGGTTCATCGACATCGGCGAGCATCTCGCGAAAGAACGCCTCGTGCTCCTGCTCACTGACGCCCAATCGCGCCTGGGCCACGTAGTTGCGGTACGGCATCGGCGCCGCCGTCGGGGCGGCGTGCCCCAACAAATGCCCTTGCATTTCACGCAGCACCACGTCGAACGCGGTGTGGTCCAGCGCAATATGGTGATAGAGCAACACCACCACCACGCGCTGGTTGGCCGGGTCCTTGGCGTACTTGAGGCAGATAAGCGGCGCCTGGCTGATGTCCAGGCGATAACGCCGCGCATCAAAACGCGCGTGCAGGCCGGCGAGTACATCGCCCTGCAACTGCAGCTCTTCAAGCGGCAATCGGGCCTGGCGCCACACCACTTGCAGCGGTTGCGCAAGGCCTTCCCAGACCACACCCGTGCGCAGGATGTCATGGCGGTCGATCACCTGTTGCAGCGCATGGGCGAAGGCCTGCAGGCGCTCGAGGCTGTCGAAGGCCAGGTGCGATTGCAGCAGGTACGGGTCGCCCTGTTCGGCGGTGAGGTAGTGGTAAAGAATGCCCTCCTGCAACGGCGCCAGCGGGTAGATATCCTGCACATTGGCGGCGCCACCGGGGATGCGGCTGACGGCGTGATCGAGGGTCGACTGGTCGATATCAACCAGGGGCAGCATGTCCGGCGTGATGCGCAGGCAATCGGCTGCGATCCGGTTCGCCGGCACCTGCACTTCGCGGCCACTGCCCACGGCAGCCGCCAGCGCGGCCAGGGTCGGCTGGCTGAACAGCACACGGACATCCGCGCTGAGGTCCGCTTGACGCATGCGTTCGATCAGGCTCACGGCCAGCAACGAATGGCCGCCGAGCTCGAAGAAGTGGTCATGACGGCCGACCTGTTCGACCTGCAACACCTCGGCCCAGATCCGCGCCAGGGTGGTTTCCACTGCGCCCTGGGGCGCTTCATAGTCGCGGGAGAGCACCGCCGCCTGGTCAGGTTCCGGCAAGGCCTTGCGATCCAGCTTGCCGTTGGCGGTCAGGGGCAATGCGTCGAGCTTGATGTAGGCCACCGGCACCAGCGCGTCGGGCAGTTGTGCTTGTAGCTGCGAACGCAGGGTTTCAATCGCCAGCGGGTAGTTTTCCGTGAACCAGGCCAGCAAACGGCCTTCGCGCACCAGCACCACGGCCTCGCCAACGCCTTCCACTGCCGCCAGGCGACTTTCGATCTCGCCCAGCTCCACGCGTACGCCACGCACTTTGACCTGATCATCATTGCGGCCCAGGTACTCGATATTACCGTCGGGCAACCAGCGCGCCAGGTCGCCGGTGCGGTACATGCGCCCCGGGTTGAACGGGTCTTGCAGGAAGCGTTCGGCGGTCAGGTCCGCACGGTTCAGGTAACCGCGCGCCACGCCGCTGCCGCCCACATACAGCTCACCGGCCACGCCCACCGGCACCGGGCGCAGCTGTGCATCGAGCAAGTAGGTGCTGGCATTCGCCACCGGCCGGCCGATATGCAGCGCCTGCCCGGCGCGGACACGGCCGGAGGTGGCGACCACCGTGGCCTCGGTCGGTCCGTAGTTGTTGATCAGCGCAAAACGTCGCTCCTGGGTGAACTGCCGCAGGCGGTCGCCGCCAATCAGCAGGATGCGCAAGGTCGGGTGTTGCAGGTGCTGGCTGAAGGCGTATTCGGCCACTGGCGTGGGCAGGAAGCTGACGTCCAGCGGCTGCGCCAGCCACCAGGCCAGCAGTTCGTCGACGTTTTCATTGCCCACCGTGACAGGCGGCAAATGCAGGGTCGCACCGGCACACAGCGCCGGCCAGACTTCCCAGGCCATGGCGTCGAAGCCAAAACCGGCGACACTGCTGGTATGGCTGCGCGCATCCAGGCCGAAGGCTTCGCAGTGCCAGTGCACCAGGTTTTCCACATTGCGGTGCTCCACCATCACGCCTTTGGGCTGGCCGGTGGAGCCGGAGGTGTAGATCACATAGGCCAGGTGCGCCGGGGTCAGCGCTGCGAGCTGCGGATTGCTGACCGCGTGGTGCTGCCAGCTTTCGCCCAGCAGGTCGACTGTGGCGAACGCCCCCAGCAACGCTTGCGTACTGGGCTCGGCCAGCACGGCCACCGGCGCACTGTCCTGCAACAGATAGGCGATACGCTCGGCGGGATAGGCCGGGTCGATCGGCACATAACCGGCGCCGGCCTTGAGTATGCCCAGCAGCCCGATCAGCATCTGCGGGCCACGACGGCAGCAGATCGCCACGCGATCGTCCGGCCGTACGCCGAGCGCGAGCAGGTGATGGGCCAGTTGGTTGGCGCGTTGATTGAGTTGCTGGTAGGTCAGCGACCGTTCGCCCTGCTGCACCGCAATTGCGTGGGGCTGGCGCTCGACCTGGGCTTCAAAGGCACCGTGCAGGGTGTGCCCGGTGGGGAAATCTGCAGCCGTCGTGTTGAATTCACGCAGCAGGGTGTCGCGTTCGGCCGACGGCAGTATCGGCAGGCGGTTGAGCGCGGTATCGGCGGCGTTTTCCAAGGCCTCGACCAGTTGCTCCACGGCGTTATGCATATAGCCGCACAGGCGCTGGGCGCCGATCTGCGGCAGCGCCAGCACGCTGAGGCCAAAGCCTGTGCCAAAATCATCCACGCTCAAGGTCAGCGGGTAGTTGCTGCGCTCTTCACCGCCCAGCAGTTGCACGCCTTCCCAGATGCCGTGGCCATCGCGGGCCATTTCGTCGGGGCGGCTGTGGCGGAAATTGAGCAAGGCGCTGAACAGCGGCACGCTGGTCGGCACGCCGCTGCAACGCTGGGCCAGCGCCAGGGACGCGTGTTCGTGCCCGAGCAAGGCGCTCAAGCGCGAATGGGTGGCCTTGACCGCCACGGCGGCGCCCGCCGCGACATTCACCCGCAGCGGCAAGGTGTTGATAAACATGCCCAGCGCCCGATCGGCGCCCTCACCTGCCTGCATGCGCCCCATCAATACAGTGCCAAACACTACGTCATCACGCCCGGACACCAGGCCCAGCACTTGCGCCCAGGCCAGGTGCATCAGGCTCGCCGCACTCACGCCCAACAGGCGCGCCTGCTCACGCACGCGCATGGCCAGCTCCGCGTCCAGGTGCTGCTCGGCCTCTTCGATATCGCGGCCATCGCCCTGCACGTCCTGCACGCCAAACGGCAGGGTCGGTTCGTCCACATCGGCGAGCATGGCGCCGAAGAACTGTTCATGCTCGGCCACGCTCACGCCCAGGCGTGCCTGGGCCACGTAGTTGCGAAACGGCGCCGCCACGGGCAGCGCGTCCGCCTGGTTGAACAGAAACGCGCGCATCTCCTGGCCCACCACTTCCATGGCCGTGTGGTCCAGCGCCAGGTGGTGGAACAGCAGGATCGCTGCGACTCGGTTATTCGCCGGGTCCTGGGCGTAAACCATGCGCAGCAATGGCGCCTGGGTAATATCCAGGCGGTAGTGACGGGCATCGAAACGTGCGTGCAATTGCTCGATGATGCCGCCCTCGGCCGGGTCCAGGATCACCTCCTGCACACTCAGTTGCGCGTCGCGCCAGACCACTTGCACCGGGCTGTCCAACCCTTCCCAGACCACGCCGGTGCGCAGGATGTCGTGACGCGCTACTACCTGTTGCAGCGCGCCCATAAAGCCGTGCAAACGCTCCAGGCTATCGAACGCCATGCGCGATTGCAGCAGGTACGGGTCGCCCTGTTCGGCGCTGATATGGTGATAAAGAATGCCTTCCTGCAACGGCGCCAGCGGGTAGATATCCTGCACATTGGCCGCACCACCGGGCACGTTGGCGACGATGCGCTCGATTGCCGGTTGATCAAGCTGCACCAGGGTCAGCATCGACGGCGTGATCTGTGTGCAGCCCGGCATAATGCCATTGGCCGGCACCACAATTTCACGCCCACTGCCGACTGCCGCCGCGAGTGCCGCCAGGCTCGGCTGGCTGAACAGCACGCGCACGTCCGCGCTCAGGCCGACCTGGCGCATGCGTTCGATCAGGCTGACCGCCAGCAACGAGTGCCCGCCCAACTCGAAGAAATGATCATGGCGCCCGACGCGTTCAAGCTTGAGCACGTCCTGCCAGATCTGCGCCAGCACGGTTTCCACTTCACCTTCCGGGGCTTCGTAGCCACGGCTGAGCAGCGCACTCTGATCCGGCACCGGCAGGCCCTTGCGGTCCAGCTTGCCATTGGCGGTAAGCGGTAACAGCTCAAGCCACACATAAGCCGACGGCACCATGTAATCCGGTAGCTGGCCTTGCAGATGGCCGCGCAGGGCTTCGATTGGCAACGCTGCCGAGGCGGTGTAGTACGCCACCAGGCGTTTGTCGCCGGGCTCGTCTTCGCGGGCCACTACCACAACGTCGCGCACGTCTGGGAAGGTCGCCAGGCAGCTCTCGATTTCGCCGGGCTCGATGCGGAAACCACGGATCTTCACCTGCAAATCATTGCGCCCCTGGTACAGCAAGGTACCGTCGGCCTGCCAGCTGGCAAGGTCGCCGGTGCGGTACAACAGGCCTTCACCGAACGGGTTGGGGATGAATTTTTCGGCCGTCAGTTGCGGCTGGTTCAAGTACCCCTTGGCCACGCCTGCACCGCCGATGTACAGCTCGCCGACCACACCCAACGCCAGCGGCTGCTGGCGCGCATCCAGCACATAGGCCTGTGCATTTGCGATAGGTCGGCCGATAGGCACAGCACCCGCGCCCGGCGTGGTGATTTCAAACGTGGTCGAGAAGGTGGTGGCTTCGGTCGGCCCGTAGCCGTTTAACAGGTGTTGCGGCTTGCCGTGCTTGAGCACCCGGCCGATCACCAGCGGGTCAAGCACATCGCCGCCGACGATCAGGTAGCGCAACTGGCGCAGCACCGGCAGCAACGCGTCGGCGTATTGATGGAACAAGCCTGCCGTCATCCACAGCACGCTCACGGCCTGTTCCTGCAACAGCTCGGCAAATGCGGCCTGGGACAGCAGCACCGCATGCTCGACCACCACCACACAACCGCCATTGAGCAACGGCGCCCACACATCCAGGGTACTGGCATCGAACGCCGGGTTGGAGGCGAAGGCCACGCGGTCGCGCTCGTTAAAGTCGGCATAGTCGTTGTTGAGCACCAGCCGCGAGACGGCGCGGTGCGGCACTTGCACGCCTTTGGGCGCGCCAGTGGAGCCGGAGGTGTACATGATGTACGCCACCTCGTCCGAAGACTGCGCAAGCTCCAGGTTGCGCGGCGACAGGCTATCCAGGTTCAGGTCGGCCAGGGTATGGAGTACATGCCGCGCTCCGCTGTCCTGCACCATAAAGGCCTGGCGTTCGAGCGGCGCGTTGATGTCCAGCGGCACATACACCGCTGCGCACTTGAGGATCGCCAGTTGGCTCACCAGCAAATCCAGCGAGCGTGGCAACGCAATCGCCACGCACTCACCCGGTTGCACGCCCTGGTTGATCAGGTGATGGGCCAGGCGGTTGGCACGGCGGTTGAGGTCACGATAGCTCAAGGACAACGCACCCTGCACCGCCGCCACGGCTTCGGGCCGCGCCAGTGCCTGAGCTTCGAACAGCTGGTGCACAGTGAGCTGCGACGGGTATTGACGCGCGGTGGCGTTGAACTCGACCAACAGCTGGTGACGCTCGGCCGCCGGCAAAATCGACACCGCCTGCAACGCGGTGGTCGGCGCTTGTTGCAGCGCGGTCACCAGGTGGCTGAGCGCGGTGAGCATGTAGTCGCCCACGCGCTGCACATCCAGACTGGCCACGCCTTGTACGGTCAGCGCAAAGCCGGTGCCGAGGTCATCGACGTTGAGCACCAACGGGTAGTTGCTGCGCTCCTGGGAACTGAGAATCTCGATACCGTGCGTGGCAAACGGGCTGTCTCCCGGTGCCTCGTCCGGGGCGCTGTGACGGAAGTTGAGCAAGGTACTGAACAGCGGCAACGAACCCGGTACACCACTGCAACGCTGGGCCAGGGACAGCGAAGCGTGCTCGTGCCCAAGCAACTGCGCCAGGCGCGCATGGGTGGCGCGCACGCCGGCCTGCACGCTGGTGGCGCCCAGGCTGACGCGCAGCGGCAAGGTGTTGATGAACATTCCCAGCGCCCGGTCGGCGCCCTCGCCGCCTTGCATGCGCCCCAGCAGTACGGTGCCAAACACCACATCCTGCTGGCCGGAGACCTGGGCCAGCACCTGCGCCCAGGCCAGGTGCACCAGGCTCGCGCTGCTGACACCCAGCTGTCGCGCCTGTTCGCGCAGGCCCTGGCTGAGCGCCGGGGCCAGCGGCAAATGCGCCTCGACGATGCCGCTGCCGTCGCCGTTGACATCCTGCAAACCGAACGCCAGCGTGGGCTCGTCAATATCACCCAGCATGTCGCTGAAAAAGGCTTCGTGTTGCGCCTGGGTCACGCCCAAACGCGCCTGGGCCACGTAATTGCGGTATTGCACCGCCGGCGGCAGTTGCGTGCTGTGGCCGGCCAGGCTGGCGCTCATCTCCTCCACCAACACCTGCAGGGCGGTGTGGTCGAGCAGGATATGGTGCAGCAGCAGGATGCCTGCAAAGCCATCCTGTTGTTGCGCATAACCGAAATGCATCAGCGACGCGCGGCTCAGGTCGAGGCGCAAATGGCGTGGGTCAAAGCGCTGTTGCAGCTGCGCCAGCGCATCATCAGCCGGCACGTCGAGGCGCTCGACGTGCAGCGGCGCCTGGCGCAACACCACTTGCACCGGCTCATCCAGGCCTTCCCACAGAATGCCGGTGCGCAGGATGTCGTTACGCTCGATCACACAGTGCAAGGCGCGGGTAAACGCGTCCACCGCCGCTTGGTCAGCAAAACTGAACTGTACCTGCAACACGTAGGGGTCGCCCTCGGTGGTTGCCAGGTGGTGATACAGAATGCCGGCCTGCAACGGCGCCAGGCCGTAGATGTCCTGCACGTTGGCGATGCCACCGGGCACGTGCTGGAGGATATGGTCGATGGCGGCCTGGTCCAGCGCCACCAGCGGCAGCATGTCGGGGCTGATGTGTGCGCTGGTCGCCGTGATCCGATTGGCCGGCACTTGGACTTCCTGCTGCCCGCCCACCGCCGCGGCGAGTGCGCGCAAGGTGGGTTGGCCGAACAACACGCGCACGTCGCAGCTCAACTCCACCTGGCGCATGCGTTCGATCAGCTTGACCGCCAGCAGCGAGTGGCCGCCCAGCTCGAAGAAGTTGTCGTCGCGCCCGACGTTGTCGAGTTTCAACAGCGACTGCCAGATGCCGGCGATGGTGCTTTCCACAGCGCCTTGCGGGGCGGCGTAGTCTCGCCGCGCGAGGGCGTCGGCATCCGGCGCGGGCAAGGCTTTGCGGTCGAGCTTGCCGTTGGTGGTCAGCGGGAATTGGTCCAGCAGCACGAAGGCGCTGGGCACCATGTATTCGGCCAGGCTCAGCAGCAGATGGTCGCGCAGTTCAGCGGCACCGAGTTCGCGCTCGGCGATCACGTAGGCCACCAGGCGTTTGTCACCGGGCTCGTCTTCACGGGCGATAACCACCGCGTCACGCACGCCGTTGGCGCTGGCCAGAGTGGCTTCGATTTCGCCCAGTTCAATGCGGAAGCCGCGGATCTTCACCTGGTCATCGTTACGGCCCAGGTATTCGACGTTGCCATCGGCCAGCAGGCGGCCGAGGTCACCGGTCTTGTACATGCGCAGGCCGGTGGCCGGGTCGGCCAGGAAGCGTTCGGCATTCAGTTGGTCACGGTTGAGGTAACCGCGCGCCACACCGGCGCCGCCGACATACAACTCGCCGACCACACCCATCGGTAACGGCTCACGACGCGCATCCAGCACATACAGCTGCAGGTCGGGAATGCGCACACCAATCGGGCTGACGCCAACCAACTGCGCATCCGCCGCTTCCAGGGCGCGGTAGGTCACGTGCACGGTGGTTTCGGTGATGCCATACATGTTGACCAATTGGGTGCCGGCGTTGATGGCGCGGGCGTACCACGGTTTGAGCATGCCCGGTTCCAGGGCTTCGCCGCCGAAAATAACCTGGCGCAGTGAATGCGCCTGGGCGCTCTGGGCCGCGATCAACTGGCGAAATGCGCTGGGCGTCTGGTTGAGGATGCTCACACCCGCGTCACAGATCAGCGCGTAGCACTCATCCGGCGAGCGGCTGACCAGTTGCGGCACGATCAGCAACTGGCCGCCGTGCATCAGCGCGCCCCAGATCTCCCAGACCGAGAAGTCGAACGCGAAGGAATGGAACAGCGCCCACACATCATTGGCGTTGAAGCCAAACCAATGCTCGGTGGCGGTGAACAGCCGCGCCACGTGGCGGTGTTCGATCATCACGCCTTTGGGCAGCCCGGTGGAGCCGGAGGTGTAGATCACATAGGCCAGGTGGGCCGGGCTGAGCGCAACGCGCGGGTTGACGATGGATTCTGCACGCAGGCTGTTGAGGTCGATGCGGGTCAAATCACCGACCAGATGCTGCGTGTCGGCTTGTACCAACACGGCCACGGGCGCGCTATCGGCCAGGGTATAGGCGATGCGCTCCAGCGGGTAAGCCGGGTCGATGGGCACATAACCGGCGCCAGCCTTGAGGATACCCAGCAGACCAATAATCATCTCCGGGCCACGCTCGACGCAGATCGCCACGCGATCATCAGGGCGAATGCCCTCGGCCAGCAGGCGGTGGGCGACCTGGTTGGCACGTTCGTTGAGTTGGCGGTAGGTGATGCGCTGGGTGTCGAAACGCAGGGCGATGGCATTGGGTTGAGCGGCGGCGTGGGCTTCGACTTGCGCGTGGATCAGGGCCGTGTCGCTGTAGTGCGCGGGGCTTTGATTGAGGCGGTGCAGCAGATGGTGACGTTCGGTATCGGGCAGGATATTCAGGCCGCAGAGCGGCATATCCGGTCGCTGCTCCAGGGCCTCGGCCAGGCTGTGCAGGGCCGTGTGCAGGTAACCGGCGACCCGTTGCGCGCCGATGGACGCATCAACCATGACCGTCAGCGCAAAGTCTTCACCCAGGTCGTCGACGTTGACTGTCAGCGGGTAGTTGGTGCGCTCTTCGGCGCCCAGAACCTGGATGCCTTCGGCCACCTCGATCACCGCCGCCATGTCGGTGGCGGCACTGTGACGGTAGTTGAGCATCGCACTGAACAGCGGCGTCGGCGCCGCCACACCGCTGCAACGCTGGGCCAACGCCAGGGACGCATGCTCGTGATTGAGCAAGGTGGTGAGGCGTTCGTGGGTGGCCTTGACCGCGGTGCGCACGCCCTGCTCGCCCACGTCCACGCGCAACGGCAAGGTGTTGATAAACATACCCAGCGCGCGTTCACCGCCATCGCCGGCGCCCATGCGGCCAAGCATCACCGTGCCGAACACCACGGCATCGCGCCCGGACACCACGCCCAGCACGCGCGCCAGGGCCAGGTGCATGATGCTCGCCACGCTGACGCCCAGTGGCCGTGCCAGGCCACGCAGGCGGCGGCTCAGGCTGCTGTCGACGGGCACACGCACTTCATCGATGCCGTGCCCGTCGCCTTGTACATCCTGCAGGCCGAAGGGCAAAGTCGGCGCATCGATATCCGCCAGCATGTCGCGGAAGAACGCCTCATGCGCCTGTTCGCTGACGCCGTGGCGCACCTGGGCGATATAGCTGCGAAACGCCACCGGCTCGGCCGCCTGGGCGTGCTCTCCGGCCAGATACAGTTGGATCTCATGGCGCACCACATCCAGGGCGGTGTGGTCGAGGATGGTGTGATGGAACAACAGCATCGCCACCACGCGCTGGTTGGCCGGGTCATTGGCAAACACCAGGCGCAGTAACGGTGCCTGGCCCAGGTCCATGCGATAGGCGCGGGCGTCATAGCGGGCGAGCAACTGCGCCAGGCGGTCGCCGTCGGCAAAATGCGCTTCTTCGCAGGCCAGGGTCGCCTTGCGCCACACCACTTGCAGCGGTTCGTCCAGACGCTCCCAGGCCATGGACGTGCGCAGGATATCGTGACGGTCGATCACCCATTGCAGCGCCTCGGCAAACGCGTCAAGGCGCGCGCGGCTGTCGAACACAAACTGCGCGTGCAACACGTAGGGGTCACCCTGCTGCGCCGATAGGTGGTGGTACAGCATGCCCTCCTGCAGCGGCGCCAGCGGGTAGATATCCTGCACATTCGCCGCGCCACCGGGGATGGCGGCGACAATGCGGTCGATGGCCGGCTGGTCGAGCGTGACCAGTGCCAGCATGTCGGGGGTAATGCGGTAAGCCGGGCTTAGCCAGTCACCGCCGTGTTCAGCCACGAAGGCAAGCAATTGAGGTTTGTGCGCGATCAGTTGATCCCACAGATCGTCATCCAGGGCTTCGTCATCGCCGAGAATAATCAGGTCGCCTTCTTCCAATTGAAGACGGATCGCATGGGTGGAAATCGCTGCCAATAATTCACTGAACTGCATGGGGTAACCTGCCTGATAAGTCACGGTTGAGTAGAACGTCCGTATTCAGCTGCCGTTTGAAGCGGGTGTGCTGGCGCCGGGAAAAAATCGCGGGCACAGCCGAGGGCCTGGAGTGGCGTCCGGCAGGCTTGGAAAATTAAGGGATTTGGCAGGCAGGGGGTGACATGGGAAGCGGGGACAAGCGGGAATCAGGCAGCGTTCAGTTTTATCAAGCCTACAAACTATCGATAGGCCGATAGTCCAGATGCAGCTCAAGCGCCAGCTGTTTTGCGCGGCCCAGCCTGATCGGGCCGCGCTCGATATCCACCAGTAGCCCAGGACAATCGAGCACGGGCAACCCAGCGATAGCCTTGAGCCGCCCATCGGTAATCACCAGCAGCCGCTGCTGCTCGACCGGGTAACGCCGGCGGCGCGCGTGCAGCCATTGGCCAGCTTCGGACAACGCCGCCAGCAACGGTGTGCCGCCACCGGCGCCCAGCTGCGCCAGCCAGCCACTCAAGCCTTTGGCGGCCTTGAGCCCCTGCACCTGCCATTTAGGCGAGTGCCCGCTGGCGGTCAATAACGCCATGCGCGCGCGCTGCCGGTAGGCGTCGTCAAACAGCTGGGCGAGCAGGCCTTTGGCGTCGCTCAGCGCGCCATGGCGGCGGGTGGACGCCGAGGCATCGACAATCACCAGCCACAACTCATGGGCCGCGCGGCTGCGCAGGTGATAAAGCAGATCCTCACGGCACTGCGGCCGGCCACCGAGCAAGGTGCCCGGCCAATTGATCGCGCCACGCTGGGCGCTGCGTGCCTTGCCGTGCCTGCCATGTTCCAGTCGCCCTGCCTTGGGCCGGGCATCCGCCCCCGCGTCAGGTCGAGGGCGAATGCCTAGGGCTTTTTTGGCCAGGTGGGTACTTCCCGGCGGGCGCCCGTGGGCAATGCGGGCGCGGGCATATCGCCCCACTGGCCCTGGCCGGGTGATGGGTCAGACGGTTTTGCAGCCTGGCCTGGATCGGGCGGGCTTGTCGACGGCGTTTGCGGTTGGCGGCGATGACGCAAGGCGAACTCGGCCACCGCTTCGATATCTTCCTCGGCGATGGCACTCGCGCCGCGCCAGGCAGCATGGGCGCGCGCGCCACGCAACCAGACCAGGTCGGCGCGCAAGCCATCGACGCCAGCGGCAAAGCACCGCTCGGTGATCTGCGCCAGGGCCTGGTCGTCCAGTTCAATACTGTCGAGCCGCTGGCGCGCCTGGGTGCAACGCTCACGCAGCGCCGCCTGCGGTTCGGCCCATTGGCGGCAGAACGCAGCCGGGTTGCTGTCGAAATCCAGGCGGCGCCGGATGATCTGCCCGCGCTCGCTCGGCAAAGTCTGCCCGCTCAGCGCCACATTAAAGCCGAAACGGTCGAGCAGTTGCGGGCGCAACTCACCCTCCTCCGGGTTCATGGTGCCGATCAGCACAAAACGCGCCGAATGGCGATGTGAGATGCCATCGCGCTCAATCAGGTTGGTGCCGCTGGCGGCCACGTCCAACAGCAGGTCGACCAGGTGATCGGGCAGCAAGTTGACTTCATCGACATACAACACACCACCATCGGCCTTGGCCAATACGCCGGGGGAAAACTGCGCCCGGCCCTCGCCCAGCGCGGCGTCCAGGTCCAGAGTGCCAACCAGGCGCTCTTCGGTGGCGCCCAGCGGCAAGGTGACGAACTGGCCGCTGGCCAACAGATCCGCCAGGCCACGCGCCAGGGTCGACTTGGCCATGCCACGCGGGCCTTCGATCAGCACACCGCCGATTTTCGGGTCGATGGCGGTCAGGCACAGCGCCAGTTTCAGCTCATCGGCGCCGACCACGGCGGACAGCGGGAAATGGGGAATATCAGTCATACCTGCTCTCTTTAAATTGGATCGTTCCCACGCTCCCGCGTGGGAACGCCTCACTGGACGCTCTGCGTCCGCTTTTGTGACGCGGAGCGTCACTGGCTGCATTCCCACGCGGAGCGTGGGAACGATCGGTCAGCTGTCTTCTTCTATGTCCAGCAACAGGTTTTCCAACGCCTCGCGGTACGCGCCCGGCTCCTGCCACATGCCGCGTTGCTGGGCTTCGAGCATGCGTTCGGTCATGTCGCGCAATGCCGCCGGGTTGTGCTGCTGCACAAAGGCGCGGGTGTCGGCGTCGAGCAGGTAAGCGTCGGCAAGCAAGGCGTATTGGTGATCGTCGATCAGTGCAGTGGTGGCGTCGAATGCGAACAAATTGTCCACCGTGGCCGCCATCTCGAATGCGCCTTTATAACCGTGGCGTTTCACCCCGTCGATCCACTTGGGGTTGGCGGCACGGGAGCGGATCACCCGGTTGAGCTCTTCCTTCAAGGTGCGGATCTTCGGCAGGTCCGGCTGGCTGTGGTCGCCATGGTAGCTGGAGGCTTTGTCGCCACTCAGGGTTTCCACGGCGGCGAGCATGCCGCCCTGGAATTGGTAGTAATCGTTGGAATCGAGCAGGTCGTGTTCGCGGTTGTCCTGGTTGTGCAACACCGCCTGTACCTGGCTCAGGCGCTGGGCGAATTGGTCGCGGGCGGCGGTGCCTTCGTCGGCGCCCCCATAGGCGTAGCCGCCCCAATTCAGGTAGACCTCGGCCAGGTCTTCGCGGCTTTGCCACAGGCAGCCGTCAATCGCGCCCTGCACACCCGCGCCATAGGCACCGGGTTTAGCGCCAAAGATGCGCCAGCCGGCCTGCTTTGCCGCGGCCGCTTCATCCAGGCCCGACTCGAGCAACGCTTCACGCTCACTGCGCACCTTGGCCGCCAGCGGGTTCATGTCGTCTGGCTCATCCAGCGCCGCCACCGCCTGCACCGCCGCATCGAACAGGCGGATCAGGTTGGCGAACGCATCGCGGAAGAACCCGGACACGCGTAGCGTCACATCCACCCGTGGGCGATCCAACAAGCTGATCGGCAGGATTTCAAAGTCATCCACACGCTGGCTGCCGGTGGCCCATACCGGGCGCACGCCCATCAGCGCCATGGCCTGGGCGATATCGTCGCCGCCAGTGCGCATGGTGGCAGTGCCCCATACAGAGAGACCGAGCTGGCGCAGATGGTCGCCGTGGTCTTGCAAGTGCCGCTCAAGGATCAGGTTGGCGGATTGAAAGCCGATGCGCCAGGCCGTGGTAGTGGGCAGGTTGCGCACATCCACGCTGAAGAAATTACGCCCGGTAGGCAGCACGTCGAGGCGCCCGCGACTTGGCGCACCGCTGGGGCCAGCAGGTACGAAACGGCCACTCAGGGCATCCAGCAGGCCGCGCATTTCGGCGGGGCCGCAGGCGTCCAGGCGCGGCGCGACAACAATACGCAGGCCTTCGATGACCGACTTCACGTCCTCCCAACCGGGTTCTTCGAGCTGTTCGAGCGGCCCTTCCAGTGCCTGCTCGATCAGTCGCGCGGCATACAGTTCCAGACGTTCACGGGTGTCACCGGCGGTGCGCCACAGCTGCGCATCGATCTTCTGTAACACCTCGGGACGGCGCCCGGTCCAGGGCTCGGACAGGGCACAATCGAGCGGGTCGAAACCCAGGTCGAAGGCTTTGGCCAACACCCGCAGCAGGCTCGATTGCGGGCCACGGCCATCGCCACGGGGAATGCGCAGCAAGGCCAGCAAGGTGTCGATGCGCAGGCGGCCTTCGGGCGACTCGCCAAAAATATGCAGGCCGTCGCGGATCTGCGACTCCTTCAAGTCGCACAGGTAGGTGTCCAGGCGCGGCAGCCAGACCGCCGCGTCGGCGTCGTTATCCAGCTCAAGTTCCTGGTCGATTCGGGTTTCGCGCACCAGCTTGAGAATGTCTTTTTGCAGCTCGAGGGCACGGCGTGGGTCAAGTAACTGCGCTTCGTAATATTCGTCTGCCAACAGCTCCAGGTTACGCAGCGGGCCATAGGTTTCGGCGCGGGTCAGCGGCGGCATCAGGTGGTCGATGATCACCGCCTGGGTGCGGCGCTTGGCCTGGGCGCCCTCGCCTGGGTCATTGACGATAAACGGGTAGATATTCGGCAATGGCCCGAGCAGCGCATCCGGCCAGCAATGTTGCGACAGCCCGACACCCTTGCCCGGCAGCCATTCAAGGTTGCCATGCTTGCCCACATGGATCACGCCATGGGCGCCGTAGGTGTGGCGCAACCAGAAGTAGAACGCCAGGTAGCCGTGGGGCGGCACCAGGTCGGGGTCGTGGTACACCGCGCTGTGGTCCACCTGATAACCGCGTGCCGGCTGAATGCCGACGAAGGTCAGGCCCAGGCGCAGGCCGGCGATCATCATGCGCCCGTCGCGGCACATCGGGTCGTTGTGCGGCGCGCCCCAGCGCTCCAACACGGCCTGGCGATTGGCTTCGGGCAAGCGCTGGAACATCGCCTCGTAGGCGTCCAGGCTCAGGCTTTGATGGCACGGGCGCAGGTCGAGGCTGTCGAGGTCGTTGGTGACGCCGCCGAGCAATTCATGGATCAAGGCAGTGCCGCTGGCGGGCAACTCACTCGGCACCGGGTAACCTTCGGCTTGCAGCGCACGCAGGATATTCAGCGCCGCTGCCGGCGTATCCAGGCCCACGCCATTGCCGATGCGGCCGTCGCGGGTCGGGTAATTGGCCAGGATCAGCGCAATGCGTTTGTCGGCATTGGGTACTCGCGCCAGTTCGACCCAACGCCGCGCCAGTTCAGCGACAAAATCCATGCGTTCCGGCGCTGCGCGGTAGCACACCACGTCGGATTGGCTGCGCTCGCTGCGCCAGGCTAAATCTTTAAAGCTGATGGGCCGGCTGATAATGCGCCCGTCCAGCTCCGGCAAGGCGATGTGCATGGCCAGATCACGCGGGCCAAGGCCCTGTTCACTGGCCTCCCAACCAGGCTGATTGTCCTGGGCGCAGATCGCCTGGATCACCGGGATATTGCGGCGAAACGGCCGCAGGTGCGGGGCTTCAGGGCTGGACTGAGCAAAACCGGTGGTGTTCAAAATCACCGCCGCCTGCACTGCATCCAGCAAGTCCTCGACCACTGTCAGGCAGCCGGGTTCTTTCAAACTGGCCACCGCCATCGGCAGCGGGTTAAGACCCGCCGCCTGCAAGCGTTGGCAGAACACATCGATAAAACCGGTATTGGCCGCCTGCAAGTGCGAGCGGTAGAACAACACCGCCGCCACCGGCCAGTCGGCGTGCCAATCGGTCTGCCAGTCGTTCAGCCGTGGGTGGGGTTTATGCGGGTGATAAATCGCCGTGCGCGCCAGGGTTTGCGGCTCGTCCCAGGCGTAGTCGCGGCCCAGGTGGCTGCTGGCCAGGCAACGATAGAAATCCAGCGCATTGCCCAAACCGCCCTGGCGCAAGAAGTGCCAGAGGCGGTCGCGCTCAGCCATGCCAACGGTGCTTAAGCCGCTGAGTTCCGGGTCGGGGCGATCATCGCCCGGCACCAGAATCAACTGCACGCCGCGCTCGGCCAACTCCACCAGGCGCTCGATGCCGTAGCGCCAATAACCGATGCCACCGTGCAGCGAAATCAGGATGACCTTGGCGTGGCGCAGCACCTCGTCGACGTAGAGGTCGACCGAGGCGTGGTTTTGCACCTGCATGGGGTTGGCCAGGCGAAAGCTGGGGTAGTCATCGGGTAACTGCTGGCCGGCCTCGGCCAACAGTGCAAGGCTGGAATCACCGCTGCACAGGATCACCAGCTCGGCAGGGGTTTGCCCAAGGTCGGCAATATTGTCGTCCGAAACAAAACCACCCGGCTGAGTCCTGAGCAGGTGCATGGGTTAAACGCTGAGCGCTGCGCGCAGCTGCGCTTCGAGGCCCGCCGCATACAGCTCCTGGCCGATCAGCACCAGGCGTGTGATGCGCGCTTCGTCGGCGCCCCAGGCACGATCGAAATGTTTGTCGAAACGCGTGCCCACACCCTGGATCAGCAGGCGCATCGGCTTGTTCGGGATCGCCGCGAAGCCTTTGACGCGCAGGATGCCGTGTTGCACCACCAACTGGGTCAGGGCGTCGAGCAGCAGCGCTTCGTCCGCTTGCGGCAGGTCGATGGAGATGGAGTCGAACGCATCGTGGTCGTGATCGTCTTCACCTTCATGGTGATGATCGTGATGGCTGTGGCGGCCGTCGATGTGTTCTTCGGAACCCGCGCCCAGGCCGATCAGCACGTCCAATGGCAGGCGACCGCTGCTGGCTTCGATGATTTTTACGGCCGGCGGCAGTTCTTCGGCGACTTCCAGGCGCACGCGGGCCAGGTCTTCGGCGCTGATCAGGTCGGATTTGTTGAGGATCACCAGGTCGGCGCTGGCCAACTGGTCGGCAAACAGCTCGTGCAGCGGCGATTCGTGGTCCAGGTTCGGGTCGAGTTTGCGCTGGGCGTCAACCTGGTCCGGGAAGGCGGCGAAGGTGCCGGCAGCCACGGCCGGGCTGTCGACCACGGTGATTACCGCGTCAACCGTGCAGGCGCTGCGAATCTCCGGCCACTGGAAGGCTTGCACCAGCGGTTTTGGCAGGGCCAGGCCCGAGGTTTCGATAAGGATATGGTCGAGGTCGCCGCGACGTGCCACCAGCTCGCGCATCACCGGGAAGAACTCTTCCTGCACGGTGCAGCACAGGCAGCCGTTGGCCAGTTCGTAAACGCGGCCGTTGGCTTCTTCTTCGGTGCAACCGATGGAGCACTGCTTGAGGATCTCACCGTCGATGCCCAGTTCGCCGAATTCGTTGACGATCACGGCGATGCGACGGCCTTGAGCGTTGTCGAGCATATGGCGCAGCAAGGTGGTTTTACCCGAACCGAGGAAGCCGGTAACGATGGTGACGGGGAGTTTGGCCAGTGTTTTCATCGGATGCCCTTGGGGGCGGGCAGACGGGACGATAGACCCTGCGACGGCGCGCAGCAGCGGATTTCGTCACCGGATCACCCCGCCCGGTTAAGTAGAAAATCGGTTGCGAGGCAGGTCTCCTGGCTTGGGGTTTGCAGGTCTTGCGACCCGCGCTGGCTGCGCCTTCCCGCCGTTATGGCAGTGGCGTGGCAGGCAGCTGAACCCTTCACAGTTGCGGGGGCAGCCGCGGCTTGGACCGCGTTCCCTTCTTAGCTTCGGCGTGGGCCGAAGAACCTCGAAGGTGCAAGGCTACAGGGGCTCGCGCCATTTGACTACCGTCGCCCGCCCATGCTCTCCTACACATCTTGTTTCGGGTGCCCTTCACAGGGTGAAACGGGAAACCGGTGAGTCATCGCGTGATGACGAGTCCGGTGCTGCCCCCGCAACGGTAAGCGAGCGAAGCATCAAATCCACTGTGCCTGTGCATGGGAAGGAGATGCTTGATACGGCCCACCTCTTTTCCCAAGAGCGCCCCTCGCAAGCCCGGAGACCGGCCCGAAAAAATCAGATAACAAACCCGCGGTGGGCGGGCGCTGTTCGGAACCCTGCGTGCCTGCCTCGCGGGGTTTTCATGCGCCTGCGTCACCCTGAACCCCTGAAGGGACGCGCCATGTCGATCATCAGCAGCACTTCGCACACCGCCAGCAGCACCACTACCTTGAGCCAGCGCCTGGGCGCCGCCATCGGCGCGTCGATCCTCGGCGCGTGCCTGGTGTACTTCGCCGGTTTCTCGCATATCGAAGCGGTGCACAACGCCGCCCACGATACCCGCCACAGCGCCGCGTTCCCGTGCCACTGAGGCCTCCCGACATGATCAAGCGTATTGCCCAAACCGCAGGTTTCACTGGCCTGCTGGCCGCCCTGTTGCTGACCCTGCTGCAAAGCTTTTGGGTCGCCCCGCTGATTCTGCAGGCGGAAACCTTTGAAAATGCCCCGGCCGCCGAAGTGGCGCACGAACACGCCGCTGGCGCCGCAGCCCACACCCACGACGCCGAAGCCTGGGAGCCGGAAAATGGCTGGCAGCGTGTGCTGTCGACCACCGGCGGCAACCTGGTGGTAGCGGTGGGTTTCGCGCTGATGCTGGCCGGTCTCTACACCTTGCGCGCGCCGACCCGCACGGCTCAAGGGTTGCTCTGGGGCTTGGCCGGTTACGCGACGTTTGTACTGGCGCCCACCCTGGGGCTGCCGCCGGAGTTGCCGGGCACGGCTGCCGCCGACCTGGCGCAACGGCAGATCTGGTGGATCGGCACCGCGGCCTCCACCGCCGCCGGTATCGCACTGCTGGTGTTTGGTCGTAGCTGGCTGCTCAAGGTGTTGGGCGTGGCGATCCTGGCCGTGCCCCACGTGATCGGCGCGCCGCAACCGCAAGTGCATTCGATGCTGGCACCCGAAGCCCTGGAAGCACAGTTCAAAATCGCCTCGCACCTGACTAACGTGGCCTTCTGGCTGGCCTTGGGCTGGATCAGCGCATGGCTGTTTCGTCGCAACCGCGACAGTCAATACTCGGCATGACACTGGTGGTCGGCCTGGGCTGCCAGCGCGGCTGTGATGTTCACACCCTGCTCGGCCTGCTTGACGCAGCCCTCGCCGACGGCGGCATTGAACGCCAACGCATCACCGCGTTGGCGAGCATTGATCGCAAACACGCTGAACCCGGCCTGCTGGCCCTGGCCCGACTGCTGGAGCTGCCTTTGCAGTGTTTCAGTGCTGCACAATTGGCCGGTTATGAACAGCGCTTGAGCCACAAGTCAGCCGTCGCTTTTGCGCATACAGGTTGCTATGGCATCGCCGAAAGCGCCGCCCTGGCCCTGGCTGAACAGCTCTCCCAGCGCCCTGCCCGCCTGTTGATCACGCGCAAAAAAACCGCCCAGGCCACCTTTGCATTGGCGTGCGCCGACTAAAATCCCGATAATTGCCCTCCTCGATCATGAGCAACTTTCATGCTCGCCCGTTTTTCAACAGGAATTCCCATGACCGTCTACTTTATCGGCGCAGGCCCCGGCGACCCGGAATTGATCACCGTCAAGGGCCAGCGGCTGATCCGCAGCTGCCCGGTGATCATCTATGCCGGCTCCCTGGTGCCGGCGGCGGTATTGCAAGGTCATCAGGCTGAACAGGTAGTCAACAGCGCCGAATTGCACCTGGAACAGATCATTGAGCTGATCAAGGCAGCCCACGCCAACGGCCAGGATGTGGCGCGCGTACACTCCGGCGACCCGAGCCTGTATGGCGCGATTGGCGAGCAAATCCGTTATTTGCGTGAGTTGGGCATACCGTTCCAGATCATCCCTGGGGTGACTGCAGTGTCGGCTTGCGCCGCGTTGCTGGAAACAGAGCTGACCCTGCCGGACATCGCCCAGAGTGTGATCCTGACCCGTTATGCCGATAAAACCAGCATGCCGGCGGGTGAGGCATTCGACAGCTTGGCGCAGCATGGCACAACGATGGCGATTCACCTGGGGGTCAACCACCTGGAGAAAATCGTCGCCGAACTGCTGCCGCACTACGGCGCGGACTGCCCGATTGCCGTGGTACACCGCGCAACGTGGCCGGATCAGGATTGGGTGCTGGGCACGTTGGCGGATATTGCCGAGAAAGTAGCGGCCAAAGGGTTTCGGCGTACGGCGTTGATTGTGGTGGGTCGGGTGCTGGCCAGTGATGGTTTCAGCGAATCGTCGCTGTATCGGGCGGGCCATGCGCACCTATATCGCCCCTGAAGTGTGGGAGCTGGCTTGCCTGCGATAGCGGTGTATCAGCCACCGGATTTGTTGGCTGATAGGCCGTCATCGCAGGCAAGCCAGCTCCCACAGTTGATCTACTTTGTTAAGTAGACTTCGCAAGACACTGAATTTAAAGCATAAAAAACGGCGCTCACGGGGCGCCGTTTTTTTCTTCGCAGTGAACACCTTACTCAGTAGTAGGCGTTTTCTTTCTGCGTATGGTCGGTCACGTCACGTACACCCTTGAGCTCCGGGATACGTTCGAGCAAGGTGCGCTCGATGCCCTCACGCAAGGTCACGTCCGCCTGGCCGCAGCCTTGGCAGCCGCCGCCGAACTTGAGCACGGCAATACCGTCTTCGACCACATCGATCAAGCTGACCTGACCGCCGTGGCTGGCCAGCCCAGGGTTGATCTCGGTTTGCAGGTAGTAGTTGATGCGCTCGTTGACCGGGCTGTCGGCGTTGACGTTCGGTACCTTGGCGTTGGGCGCCTTGATGGTCAACTGGCCGCCCATGCGATCGGTGGCGTAGTCGACCACGGCGTCATCGAGGAAGGCTTCGCTGAAGTTGTCGATGTACGCAGTGAAGCTTTTGAGCCCCAGGGCGGTGTCTTCAGGTTTCTCTTCCCCGGGCTTGCAGTAGGCGATGCAAGTCTCGGCGTACTGGGTGCCGGGCTGGGTGATAAAGACGCGGATGCCGATGCCTGGGGTGTTCTGCTTGGACAGCAGGTCAGCCAGGTAATCGTGGGCGGCGTCGGTAATGGTTATGGCAGTCATGGAAACTCCTCACAGGCTTGCCGGCAGTTTACGCCAAAATATTACGCAGGTACAAAGTCCGAGTAATTTTGTCGGAAAAGGCCCAACCAACTCATCAGAGATTCTCATACCGATTCATATCCAGCACCCCGTCTTCCAACGGCGCAGTCTCACGGATGTACTGCGACAGGTCGTGAAAGTATTGCCAGAACAACGGATGACTGCGCCGCACACCCCACCGATCAACAATCTTCTCAAACCGCTTGGCATCCCTGGTGTTTTCCATGGCCGCCACAAACTCGGGCACCTCTTGCGCAGGGATATTGAAGATGAAGTTCGGATAACTGCTAAGCACACCCGGATAGATCGTCACCGTATCCAACCCCGGCTGATAGCGATAAGCCTCACCCAGCAGGAACGCCACATTACTGTGCGCGCGGTTACGCAGCAGGCTGTAAACCACGCGCTTGCCGCTGGCGGTCTCGATACGCAGCATGGTCGCCTCAGGCAACTGATCAATCACCTTGAGCCCCGCCGCCGGGCGTGATGTCAGCCGGCTTAATGCCTGCTCCGCGTCCTGCAACGCCGGGTCGATACCATCGCGCGAGCAATAAGCACCCGTGCAGCGGTTGATCGGATCCGGGCTGGCATTCAAATTGCCGTAACGCGTCAATAACTGGTTGGCAAAGTCACGTTTCGGGTCTTTTTCATCCAGATGCAAGCCGCTTGGCTTGTCGTCGTCAATCGCCTCGTAGTCCAGCCACAGCTTGAGCTTGCCGCTGTTCTGGTACCAATCATCCATAAAGTCATCGCGGGTATCGGCCGGCATCAGGCGCAGGAAGTTCTGCTCGGCGCCGTTGCGGATCAGGTCGAAATACAGCCGGGTCTGGGCCTGGTGCGACACATTGCCGAACACATCGAAATTCACCGCCAACTGGTAATAGGTGCGCTCCAGCAGCGGATAGTCGAACAACCACATCGTCTGCGGTACTTCGCCAATCAAGCCTTTGGTCACCGAAGCACTGTCGAAATGCCGGAAAATCGTCAGCAAGGCGTTGTCATTACCCGCCCACAAGGTCGACCAGCTCGGCGGCGGCACGTCCGCGTAGCTGTCACGGCGCAAGGCTTCATATTGGTTGCGCTTGTCGCGATAGGCCAGCCACAGGCTCAGCACACTGCCCACGTCATCGTTCTGCCCCGGCATCGCCAGCAGCGGAGTAGCCTGGCCGCGATAGCGTGCATCGGTGATGTACAGGTCGTGGTCCGGGTCCTGGAACAGGGTCCAGAAGTTATCGCGAATCACGTCCGTGGCGATCTGACCACGACAGACCGGCCCGCGAATGAAGGTGCGTACAAAATACTCGGCGTTATCGAGCATGAACTGGTAGCGCGCCTTGGCCGGGATGGCTTCAAAGGTTTCGAACGGGTTGGCACGACGACCGGGGCCATAGCCCGGCAAGGCACTCACCTGCCAGTCGCCGGAATAGAACAGGTCTTTGATCCGCGCCATTTTCGCCGCGCTGAACGGGTAAGTGATGTGGGTTTTATGCACGATCACGCCCTGCACCGGCCACAGGCGGTAATACACCTGGGTGCCCGGGTCATCGTTGGGTCGACGGGTGGCGATCAGGTCGATGGGCTGGCCACTTGGCGTGCGCGAACGCACCCATTGGAAGAAATGCCCCGGCTCACCGTTTTCGAAATAAATATGCGCCAGGTACAAATGCTCGTACAGCCAGCGCGCCACCAGGCTTTCACGGGCGCCAGGCTGGTTGAACAGGTTTTCCCACTGCTGTACTTGCAGGGCTTCTCTGGCACTTGGCGCCAGGCCTTGCTCGTCAATCGGCGCACCGGAGGCGAGCCAGCGCTGCAAGGTTTGGTATTGCTGGTCGGTCAAACCGGTGACCGCCAGCGGCATGCCTTCCTTGGGATGGCTGCCGGCGTAGGCATTGAACTCGCCGGGCATGGCGCACATGTTTTGGCGGTTGAGGCCCAACACAATCTCATCGGGCAACTTGGCATTGGGTTGCAGCGGCGCGTTATGCCCCAGCTCCAGCATGCGCGCCATCAATGCGGCCTGGCTGCCTTGGGCGTCGAGTACCGAATAGAAGCCTTTTTGTTGCCAGGCCTGTTTGCCGAATGCGTCGTAGAACAAACGCGTGGTCGGCGTGGCCTGGCTGCGCTCGCCGTCATACACAGGGGTTTTGCTCGCGCCACGGGACGCACCCTCGGCGCTGCCCAGGTTCAATTGGCACGCGGAGTCGTAGCAGGCATGGCAGGCCACGCACTTTTCGGTGAAGATCGGCTGAATGTCGCGGGTATAGGAAATCGCCGGGGCGGTTCCGTTGGCCTGTGCAACGCAGGCGACCAGTGCCAGGACGGCGCTGGTGAGTAAACGAAGTGACATGTATCCGGTCCCGATTCAATGCGTGCGCTATAAGTGCCGGCAATTCTACCGGGCCAAGACCTGCACCAACATGAACGATATTCATGCAAAACCAGGACATGCTCTAAATCGGCACAGGTTTGTTATGATTCACGCCCTCCGAAATGCCTGACCAGAGTAGCCCCATGTCCGACCGTAGCGTTCGTCTGCAAGCCCTTCATCAAGCCCTCAAGGACCGAATCCTGATCCTCGACGGCGGTATGGGCACGATGATCCAGAGCTACAAGCTCGAAGAGCAGGATTATCGCGGCAAACGCTTCGCCGACTGGCCGAGTGACGTCAAAGGCAACAACGACCTGCTGGTACTTACCCGCCCGGACGTAATTGGCGGTATCGAAAAGGCTTACCTGGATGCCGGCGCCGACATTCTGGAAACCAACACCTTCAACGCCACGCGTATTTCCATGGCCGACTACGGCATGGAAGAACTGGCCTATGAACTGAACGTGGAAGGCGCACGCCTGGCGCGCAAGATCGCCGATGCCAAGACCCTGGAGAACCCGGCCAAGCCGCGTTTTGTCGCCGGCGTGCTTGGCCCGACCAGCCGCACCTGCTCGCTGTCGCCGGATGTGAACAACCCCGGCTACCGCAACGTGACCTTCGATGAACTGGTGGAAAACTACACCGAGGCCACCAAAGGCCTGATCGAAGGCGGCGCCGACCTGATCCTGATCGAGACCATCTTCGACACGCTCAACGCCAAGGCCGCGATCTTCGCCGTGCAAGGCGTGTTCGAGGAATTGAATGTCGAACTGCCGATCATGATTTCCGGCACCATCACCGACGCCTCCGGCCGTACCCTGTCGGGCCAGACCACCGAAGCGTTCTGGAACTCGGTGGCGCACGCCAAGCCGATTTCGGTCGGCCTCAACTGCGCCCTGGGCGCCAGCGAACTGCGCCCGTACCTGGAAGAGCTGTCGAACAAGGCCAACACCCATGTGTCGGCGCACCCGAACGCCGGCCTGCCCAACGAGTTTGGCGAGTACGACGAACTGCCGTCACAAACCGCCAAGGTCATCGAAGAGTTCGCCCAGAGCGGTTTCCTCAACATCGTCGGCGGCTGCTGCGGCACCACGCCGGGCCACATTGAGGCCATCGCCAAGGCGGTGGCCGGTTATGCGCCACGTGTTATCCCGGATATTCCCAAGGCCTGCCGCCTGTCGGGCCTGGAGCCGTTCACCATTGATCGCAGCTCGTTGTTCGTCAACGTCGGCGAGCGTACCAACATCACCGGTTCCGCCAAGTTCGCCCGGCTGATCCGTGAAGACAACTACACCGAAGCCCTGGAAGTCGCCCTGCAGCAGGTGGAAGCCGGCGCGCAGGTGATCGACATCAACATGGACGAGGGCATGCTCGATTCGAAGAAGGCCATGGTGACCTTCCTCAACCTGATTGCCGGCGAGCCGGACATCTCCCGTGTGCCGATCATGATCGACTCCTCCAAGTGGGACGTGATCGAAGCCGGCCTCAAGTGCATCCAGGGCAAGGGCATCGTCAACTCGATCAGCATGAAAGAAGGCGTCGAGCAGTTCATCCACCACGCCAAGCTGTGCAAGCGGTATGGCGCAGCGGTGGTGGTGATGGCCTTCGACGAAGCCGGCCAGGCCGACACCGAAGCGCGCAAAAAAGAGATCTGCAAACGTTCCTACGACATTCTGGTGAATGAAGTCGGCTTTCCGCCGGAAGACATCATTTTCGACCCGAACATCTTCGCGGTCGCCACCGGCATCGAAGAGCACAACAACTACGCCGTCGATTTCATCAACGCCTGTGCCTACATCCGCGACGAGCTGCCGTATGCGCTGACCTCCGGTGGCGTGTCCAACGTGTCGTTCTCGTTCCGCGGCAACAACCCGGTGCGTGAAGCGATCCACTCGGTGTTCCTGCTGTATGCGATCCGCAACGGCCTGACCATGGGCATCGTCAACGCCGGCCAGTTGGAGATCTACGACCAGATCCCGGCGGAGCTGCGTGACGCGGTGGAAGACGTGGTGCTTAACCGCACGCCGGAAGGCACCGACGCCCTGCTGGCGATTGCCGACAAGTACAAGGGCGACGGCAGCGTCAAGGAAGCCGAGACCGAGGAATGGCGCGGCTGGGACGTCAACAAGCGCCTGGAGCACGCGCTGGTCAAGGGCATCACCACGCATATCGTCGAAGACACCGAAGAATCGCGCCAGTCGTTCGCACGCCCGATCGAAGTGATCGAAGGCCCGCTGATGTCCGGCATGAACATCGTCGGCGACCTGTTCGGCGCCGGCAAGATGTTCCTGCCTCAAGTGGTTAAATCAGCCCGGGTGATGAAGCAGGCCGTGGCGCACTTGATTCCGTTTATCGAGCTGGAAAAAGGTGACAAGCCGGAGGCCAAGGGCAAGATCCTGATGGCCACGGTCAAGGGCGACGTGCATGACATCGGCAAGAACATCGTCGGCGTGGTGCTCGGTTGCAACGGCTATGACATCGTGGACCTGGGTGTGATGGTGCCGGCGGAGAAGATCCTGCAGGTGGCCAAGGAGCAGAAGTGCGACATCATCGGCCTGTCCGGCCTGATCACGCCGTCGCTGGATGAAATGGTGCACGTGGCCCGTGAGATGCAGCGCCAGGACTTCCACCTGCCCTTGATGATCGGCGGCGCCACCACTTCCAAGGCGCACACGGCAGTGAAAATCGAGCCCAAGTACAGCAACGACGCGGTGATCTACGTCACCGACGCCTCGCGTGCCGTGGGTGTGGCCACGCAGTTGCTGTCCAAGGAGCTGAAGGCCGGTTTTGTCGAAAAGACCCGCCTGGAATACATCGACGTGCGCGAACGTACTGCCAACCGCAGTGCGCGCACCGAGCGCCTGAGCTATCCGGCCGCCATCGCCAAGAAGCCGCAGTTCGACTGGAGCAGCTACACGCCGGTCAAACCAACCTTCACCGGCTCCAGGGTGCTGGACAATATCGACCTCAAGGTGCTGGCCGAATACATCGACTGGACGCCGTTCTTTATCTCCTGGGACCTGGCCGGCAAATTCCCGCGCATCCTCGAAGACGAAGTGGTCGGTGAAGCCGCTACTGCGCTGTATGCCGATGCCCAGGAAATGCTCAACAAGCTGATCGACGAAAAGCTCATCAGCGCCCGCGCCGTGTTCGGTTTCTGGCCGACCAACCAGGTGCAGGACGATGACTTGGAGGTGTATGGCGACGATGGCCAGCCGATTGCCAGGCTGCACCACCTGCGCCAGCAGATCATCAAGACCGACGGCAAGCCGAACTTCTCCCTGGCCGACTTCGTCGCGCCTAAAGACAGCGGCGTGACCGACTACATCGGTGGTTTTATCACCACCGCAGGCATCGGCGCCGAAGAAGTCGCCAAGGCTTATCAAGACGCTGGCGACGACTACAACTCGATCATGGTCAAAGCCCTGGCCGATCGCCTGGCCGAGGCCTGCGCCGAATGGCTGCACCAGCAAGTGCGTAAAGAGCACTGGGGTTACGCCCGGGACGAACAGCTCGATAACGAGGCACTGATCAAAGAGCAATACACCGGTATCCGCCCTGCCCCCGGCTACCCGGCATGCCCGGACCACACCGAGAAAGCCCAACTGTTCCAACTGTTGGACCCCGAGGCCCAGGAAATGCACGCCGGGCGCAGTGGTGTATTCCTTACCGAGCACTACGCCATGTTCCCGGCGGCGGCCGTCAGCGGCTGGTACTTCGCCCACCCGCAGGCGCAGTACTTTGCCGTGGGCAAGATCGACAAAGACCAGGTCGCCAGCTACACCGCGCGCAAAGGCCAGGACCTCAGCGTGACGGAGCGCTGGCTGGCGCCGAACCTGGGGTATGACAACTGAGGTCAATCAGCGGGCATACCATTCGACCCAGGTAATGGTCATCTCAGGGACGTGATGACCGACCGGTTGAGGTGAAAGCGGACATTGCACCAGCCCCCCGGCTGACTGCCTGCCAGACGCTGATGCGCCGTGCGGCATACCTCCATCAATTTCTGTTTGCGGGCCATAAGCTTTTCGACTCGAACCGCCCGAGCGCTTCATAGTCCAGCTGGTGGCTATTGGCGTCCGAGCGGTAGATGACTGGTGTATGCCAGGATGTGCCGCTCGCCTAGGGTGGTACAGCGCGTCGGTGGTACTCCTGTAACGCCTTCACCGCGACCAAATCCGATTTCCTGTTGCTTCCCCATCAAACAGGCAAAAGGATTTCATCATGCCCACCCCGAGTTCCCCCATGGCCCTGAGCCACCTGCCCGCCCAGGCCATCCATGCGCATTTCGCTACGCGCCCGGCCTTGTATTCCGTGGTGTTCAATGCGCTGCGCAGCCGCATCCTGGAACGCTATCCGACACTCAAACTGGACCTGTCCACGCTTAAGCTGGCTATTCCACACCCGGAGGGTGTGTACACCTACCGACCGCTGATGGAAGTCGCCATCACCCATGTGCTCAACCCGCAGTTGCTCGACCTGCGGCCCAAACGCGAACTGGCGTACTATCTGACGCAACAGATCCCCACGATCCTCAAGCCTGATGCCCCGACGCTGATCGACATGCAGGCAATCGCAAGCATCATTGATGACCTGCCCGAATCGATTCACCTGTATTTCCAGGCGGCGCTGGCCGACTATTGGAGCGAAACCGACAGCCATGGCAGCAGCCGCTGGCAGTGGCTGGGCGAGTTTCTCAACGGCCGGATGACCGCGAGTGCCACGAGCGGATCGAGCTTGAACCCGACCCAGCAGGACATGCTCAGGGTCGTCGCCACCTGGCCGACACAGACCGAGCGTCTCCCCAAATCTTCGCCCGCCACTTATGTTTATTTTGTTGAGAACACACTCGTCAATGCCGACCAGGAAGTTCGCCTGCTGACACCCGACCTGCTGCTGGTGCGCGACAAGCAGGTGCTGCTGTACAGCGTGGCCGGGGATATTCAGGTGTTTGACGGCCTGGATGAATTCGGCCAGGCCTGGGCAACCAGCATGCAGACGCGGTTCCAGTTCGACAGCCTCACCTGGCGACGCAATGAACCCGATGGCAACGTGTTCGAGCAACAGGCCGGCCTGATCCTCAATCAGCAACTGGAAGACCTGGCGACGTTGAAGTTTCAGGGCCAGGACGAAGTAACCCTTGGGCGACGCCTGGAAAAACTCACCGATCCGGCGCTGCTGTTTACCCAGGTGCCGACAGCCGCAACGGCGACCTTGCAAAAGGTCGATGAGCACCTGCCACCGTGGCTCGCTCAAGCCAACGACGCTGACCGCTTTGCCTACCATCGCCACCTGCAAGACATGGCACAGGTGATGCGGCAAAACCAGGGTCAGGCGTTCAATGAGGGCATAGAAAACATCTACAGCTTCAGTCGCGATGCGTTGCGCAAGCAGATGCAAACCGATCATGGCGACTGCGACCCCGATGAGGTAGTGCTGGACTTTGCCGTGGCTGCCGGCTACCCAGGCGGTGCTGGCATTATCGAGCATGTGCGCATGTCGCTGACGGAACTGGCGCTGAAGAACCTCGCCGGCAAGCCTAAAGGCACACTCACGCTGTTTTCCAAAAATGCAACGCCCCTTCCAAGCTGGCTCAACGCAGACTATCTGTTGGGCAGTACCGGGCTGATCCAGCGCGTCGATATCGGCACCATGTACCCGCAAAAAATCAAAGACACCTTGTTGTCCGACACGGTTGACGCACGGCGCCGGGAAACCCTGTTTACCCGTGAACTCAAGGTCAAGCTGCCGATGCAGGCGCTGGAATACAAGATCCGCGGGCAGCATGGCGTCACCGTCACCGGTTATCGCTATGTGAAGGCGTTGATGGGCGAGATGCCCTCGGACAGGGTCGTCGACGAGCAGGAGATTGTTTTGCGCCCATTGGCCCTGTGCCGCAAACCCGGGGCCGCGCCGGATGAAGTCAACAACGCGTTCATTATCGAGCCGCGTGATACGAGTGTCGGCCCGCACCTGCTGTACCAGCCGCTGTATGCCGACGCCCTGCATGAATACCCGACCCGCCAGGCCCTGCTCGACGCACTGGCCGCATCCGGCGCGCTGCAAGACACAGTGCTGGCGTGGCTGAGCGACAAGGTCCGCCCCATCTACGAGCATGGCGGCATCAAGGAACCGCACATCATTCGCTTCCTGCCTGGGGACGAATTCAGCCTCCCTGAAAATCCGGCACCTGCGACCCTGGCCGTGGATGAAGGGGCAGGCGAATGGCTGCAATCGCAAGTCAACGGTCAACTGCTCAATCATCTGTTCGGCAGCACGGCACGGGCCTTGGTCGACCTGGCGGACCGCGAGTCGGTGTCCAACCATGAAAGCCGCTGGGCCGTGGTGATGGAAGGCGCATGGCTGCTGTTCAATACCCTGCTGTTACCGCTGGTGCAGGGCCCGGCCATGCTGGCTGGCTGGTTCCTGGTGCTGGTCAGCAGTCTGGAGCAGGATCTGGCCGGCCTGGACAGCGATAACCCCACCACCCGCGAGCTGGCACTGATCGATCTGTTGCTCAATACCGCGATGGTGCTGCTGCATGCCGCCGCGCCCGCCAATCGGTCCCAACAGCCCTTGTCCCAACCCTCCGCGCAGGAGCACGCCCTGCAACTGGAAGCCTGGCGCCGCGCGGCGGGACGGCCACCGGCGCAAGCGGCGCCACAGGTGCGCCATGGCGCCGTGGCGCTGCCCGGCGAGCCACCCGCCACCGGCCACACGGCTCTGGACTTCAGCCGCTCGATTGCCAGCCCCCGGGCCGGCGCCAAGCTGCTCAACGCGTTACTGGAAGTACGGGTGCCATGGCCTGAAACGTTGCCGCCCGTGCAGCTCAGCGGTGCGCTTAAAGGGCTGTACCGCATTGACGGGGCCTGGCACGCCAGCGTCGGCGGCCTGCTGTTCCAGGTGAGCGTGGTACCGGGTTTCAACGAGGTCTACCTGGTGCATCCGCAGCACCCGCAGCGCCCCGGCTTCAGGTTGCTCAGCGACGGCCAAGGGCATTGGCGGCTGGACCGGCATGCCAGGCTGGAGGGCGGCATGCCCAGACAAAGAGTGGCTGCGTTAATCGATCGCAAGAAACAACGGCTGGCACAACTGAACCCAATGCTGGAAGTTCATAGCCGTGAATTAACGCCGATGGCGAACCATCTGCAGCAGCTTCTTCAAGCCGTGACCATGGCGCGCACTCAATTGGCTGAACAGAAACTCGCCCTCAGAAAGGACTGGGAAATGCTCAACAACCCCGGACTGTTGCCGGCATTGCAACCCCGGATCGCCGAGCGCCATGCGCAACGCCAACGCTCCACGGCGCGCGCCAGAGTTCAATGGGATATCGCCGTCGACAATTACCGCACAAATGCGCAGGGGCTTCTAACCGGGCTGCAACAGAGCGAAGCCATGGCGACGGAAATGATGGAGCTGGACAGAACAGAGCCGACATACAAAGAGGCACGCGATAACGCGACGTCGAATATTTACAAGCACTGGTTGGCGACTTATGCGCACCAGCATCAAAAAATCGCCGACACGCTGGAGACCCAGCGCGGCGAAAGCTTTTCAGCGTTGCTCAAACGTATCGACAGGGAACTGCCCAACTACATCACTGATGGCTATGACGAATATATCAGCGCCGCAACGCAGCGACTGGAGGCGCTCAATGAACTGCTCGAGAGCGCAGAAAAATGCGAAGCCATCATGCAACAAGCCAGCCCGGCACTGCGTGAAAGCTTGTTGAAAGAGCATCCAGAATTCCAAAACATTTCCTCGCTCGTCATCAAGCAGCACATCCTGTTATCGCTGGTCGAGGTGCTGCTCAATCGCGCGCTTGACGCCGATAAACCCCAAGAGCGTCCGTTCCTGGAACTCCTCGCCGACCGCCAGATCTACGCTACTGTCAACGCACACACGGAAATGCGCAGGACTGCCGGTTACTCCGAGACTGAGCAAATCAACGTACTCAAGGATGTGCTGCAGCACTATGAAAGCCTGGAAAACGCCGTTCTCTCGCTGACGGACATGGGCTGTGCGCTGCTGCGAGAGCAGTACCGCGCGCTATTTGTGCAGCAACTGAGCGAGGCCCGCACCAGCCTCGAAGCGCAATTGGCCAACTTGATCCTGGTTGAAGAACGGCTGGCCCCCAGGCCCGCCCGCGACAAAGCCAAGCGACAAAAACCGGCCAGCCGACGGGTCATCAAAACCGCCGACAAGAAAAGCCTGGTCGGCGACGTGCGTACCGGCCAGGCTGATGAACCGGGCAATTACGTCGACATTGTCGACACGCTTACCGGCGCCATCGTCGCTACGTACCACGAACACGCCAGCGAAGGCGTGTGGAAAATCGTCGAGCCCGCAAGCGTGCCGACCAAAGCGCCCACGCCCGCGGCTCGCCCATTGAGAAGAATCAGGGCAGATGCCCAAGCCATCAAGGCTCAGCGCGCAGGCATTGATGCCAGCATTCGCTTCCAGCAGCGCAAACTGTTGGAGCCCAGTCAACGTGAGGAAGTCGATCCCCATGATTGGGATGTAATGTTGAGCCAGCACGCGGCCAAATTCGAAGCACTTGCCGAGGAACTCAAAAGCGCGACCGACGAACCCGCCATTGACTTGAGGAATAGCTACCGCGAAGAGGCCAGAGCCGCAACAGCCCAGGCTCGGCAGCTGTGCGCCGAAGGTTACCTGCTGCAACGCCCCAAAGCCGCTAAGGTCGACTATCTGCACACTCATGGTTTTGTCGACATCAACCTGGTGAAAAAACGCGTGCCGCTGAAGGCCGGCGACTACCTCACCGAATATGTCATACGCGACAAGCGCAAAATCAAGCCCGGGCAACGGTCGGAAGATGCGGACCTGTGGTTCGCGCATTTCCATTACCGATCCGTCGAGTCGCCGGCATCAAAACCTGACTTCGGCCACTTGAAGACCCCGGCGGAGCGGCGCTTTACCCGCAAGGAACTGATTGATCAAGCCAGGGCAAACAACCGCGCCGTGATCAACCTGGACAAGGCCCTGATTGAGGCGCCGCTGGATCAGAAACTGTTCTTGATCCTGGAAGTGTAAGGTTGTTCTGATCGTTCCCTCCCGTGGGAACGATCAAAAGGCAGAGTCCAGAGGGATGATACAAGCCAGTCGCGGGCTGCCCGATTGTCTATGCTCTGTAGGACAGCCTTGCGGACGAGGGATTTATGAACGATCCAGCCAACAACAAGCCGCCGACCTTCTGGCAGATGCTGCACAGCATCATGGCGGCGGCCTTCGGTGTACAAAGCGGCAAAAACCGCGCTCGAGATTTCACCCATGGCAAACCCAGTCATTTTGTCGTACTGGGTATTGTGTTTACGGCGGTGTTTGCGCTGACGTTATTTGGCATCGTCAAGCTGGTACTGCACCTGGCCGGGGTTTAATGCAACAGCAGTTGCAGGCTGAACGGGTAACGGTAGGACGCGGGCTTACCCACGGCTGACAGTGCGCGGAAATCCACCGCTGGCATTGGCCCTGACAAACGTTTTGATTGGTTGGCATCAATCAGCTGGAATAACGCCTCTTTACGGTCACGCCCGCCGTAGGCGCCAATATCAAGCCCTTTGGCGTCATCATTGATCAGCACCATCGCCCAGCCACCCAGGGTGAAATGCCCTGCGACCAAAGTACTCAGGCGCCCATCCAGGCGTGCCTTGAGGATGTCGGGCGAGCTATTGATCGCGCTGAACAGCGCGTCCTTGCCCGGCACACGACCGCTGTCTTGCAGCGCCTGCATGGCGCCCAATGCCATCTCATCATTGGCCGACCACACCAGCGCCGTCTGTGGGTAGCGTTTGAACAGTTGCGTGGCTTGTTCAAAGGCGCGCTGGCGGCTCCACTCGCCGTAGACCAACTGGCGCAGGCGCACTTCGGGGTGTTCGGCCAAGGCGCGGTGCAACCCTTGTTCACGCAACTGTGCGGCTGGCGTGTTCTTGGCGCCGGAAAACGCCAGCAGGTCCAACGAAGTGCCCGGCGTCACCGGGCCGTGGTTGCGCAACAAATCGGTGAGCATCAGGTAACCGGCTTGCTCGTCGTCGGCCACCAGGCTGCCGATCCAGCGGGCATCTTTATGCGCATCGAGCAATTGCACCTGATCGGCGGTCAGTGCGTTATTCACGATCAGCAACTTGACCCCACTGCCCTGGGCCAAGCGCAATATCTGCGGGGCGACGTATTGCTCGTTGACCAGCACCAGGTAATCGGGCCGCTCGCTGCCTTGCAGTGCTTCGCGGGCCTGGGCCAAGGTGTTAGCGGCGCTGCGCTCGGAATAACGCACGCGCAAATCCAGGCCGAGGTCCTTGGCAGCGGCCTGCATAAATTGCGCATAGCTGACCCAGAAGCTTTCAGCGGACGTGCCCGGGTTGAGAAACACCACTGAGGTAGCCTGGGCCATCGCCCCATAGGCCACGCCCAGCAACCCCACACACGCAATCAGAACCTTCAGCATGGTTGTTTGTGCCTCGAATGTTGATCGCCATCATAATGGCAATGAGACAGTCAATCGAGGTTCAATCAACCTTCTTTATTGGTGGCTAACCCAGAACACGGCGGTTCCAACCACCAAAATTATCAGAAACAGAATGGCCCAGGCATCAACGGTACTGTCAGGTTTACGTGCTTTGGTTGAATTGCTCATCGCATCGCCTCTTGTCGGTTTTATAGGTGATTGCACTAAGACTCGACGACAGTAAAGATCATGATTGCCCGCATGACAAATGTGGGTATCGCGATAACGGTTCTCATTAGTCAATTTGGTTATTTACATATACTCAAACATCACTTTTGCGCATAAACGCAAACTGGTATCGTGCGCCGGCTCCGTTGGGAGTGCGCGGCCGTGCGCGCAGATTTGCCGAGAACAGGACCTATATGTACGTATACGACGAATACGATCAGCGCATCATCGAGGACCGCGTCAAGCAGTTCCGTGATCAGACCCGACGCTACCTAGCAGGTGAACTGAGCGAAGAAGAGTTCCGCCCTCTGCGCCTGCAAAATGGCCTTTATGTTCAGCGCTTTGCGCCGATGCTGCGGGTTGCCGTGCCTTATGGCCAACTGACTTCGCGCCAGACGCGCATGATGGCCAAGATTGCCCGCGACTTCGACAAAGGCTACGCCCACATCAGTACCCGCCAGAACGTACAGTTCAACTGGCCGGCACTGGAAGACGTGCCGGACATCCTGGCTGAGCTGGCCACCGTGCAGATGCACGCCATTCAGACCAGTGGTAACTGCCTGCGCAACGTGACCACCGACCAATTTGCCGGCGTTGCCGCTGACGAGCTGATCGACCCACGCCCGTGGTGCGAAATCGTGCGCCAGTGGACCACCTTCCACCCGGAATTCGCCTACCTGCCGCGCAAGTTCAAGATCGCCATCAATGGCTCGACCTCGGACCGCGCAGCGATCGAAGTGCATGATATTGGCCTTGAGCCCGTGCACAACGCCGCCGGCGAGTTGGGTTTCCGTGTGCTGGTCGGTGGCGGCCTGGGCCGTACACCAGTAGTCGGTGCGTTCATCAATGAGTTCCTGCCGTGGCAGGACCTGTTGAGTTACCTCGACGCCATCCTGCGGGTCTACAACCGCTATGGCCGTCGTGACAACAAGTACAAGGCCCGGATCAAGATCCTGGTCAAAGCGCTGACCCCTGAGGTATTTGCCCAGAAGGTCGACGCCGAGATGGAACACCTGCGCGGCGGCCAGACCACCCTGACCGAAGCCGAAG
Source organism: Pseudomonas sp. PA-5-4B (assembly GCF_021606215.1). Taxonomy (NCBI): domain Bacteria; kingdom Pseudomonadati; phylum Pseudomonadota; class Gammaproteobacteria; order Pseudomonadales; family Pseudomonadaceae; genus Pseudomonas; species Pseudomonas sp. PA-5-4B. The sequence continues at coordinate 48,727 of NZ_WKDB01000047.1, forward strand.
TACACCGTGTAGCCAAGCACTTCGTCGACCCTGAGTACAAAGCCCTGAGCAATCAGGACGCCGAACTGGCTGCCCTCGACCAGCAACACCCAGGTTTCGCCCGCTGGCGCACGCGCAACACCCTGGCGCACAAAAAGCCGGGCTATGTGGCCGTGACCCTGTCGCTCAAGCCAACCGGTGTTGCCCCGGGCGATATCACCGACAAACAGCTGGACGCCGTCGCCGATCTGGCCGAACGTTACAGCTTCGGCCAACTGCGCACCTCCCACGAGCAGAACATCATTCTCGCGGACGTCGAGCAGAGCCAACTGTTCACCCTGTGGGGCGAACTGCGCGAAGGCGGTTTTGCCACGCCGAACATCGGCCTGCTGACCGACATCATCTGCTGTCCGGGTGGCGACTTCTGCTCCCTGGCCAACGCCAAGTCGATCCCGATTGCCGAATCGATCCAGCGCCGTTTCGACGACCTGGACTACCTGTTCGACATCGGCGAGCTGGACCTGAACATCTCCGGTTGCATGAACGCCTGTGGTCACCACCACGTCGGCCACATCGGCATCCTGGGCGTGGACAAGAAAGGCGAAGAATTCTACCAAGTGTCCCTGGGTGGCAGCGCCAGCCGCGATGCGAGCCTGGGCAAGATCCTCGGCCCGTCCTTCGCCCAGGAAGCCATGCCTGAGGTGATCGGCAAGCTGATCGACGTGTACATCGAACAGCGTACCGAAGATGAGCGTTTCATCGACACCTACCAGCGCATTGGCATCGACCTGTTCAAGGAGCGCGTCTATGCAGCGAATCATTAAGAACAACGAAGTCCTCGACGAAACCTGGCACCTGCTGCCCAAGGACGCGAGCTTCGACGGCATCTCCAACTGTGACGACCTGATTGTGCCGCTGGCCCTGTGGCGTGAACACGGGCACGCCCTCAAGGCCCGCGACGGCGGCCTGGGTGTGTGGCTGGACGCCGACGAGGAAGCCGAAGAGATCGGCGACGACGTGCAGCACTTCCAGGTCATCGCCCTGAACTTCCCGGCCTTCACCGACGGGCGCAACTATTCCAACGCGCGCCTGCTGCGTGACCGTTATGGTTACAAGGGCGAACTGCGTGCGATTGGCGATGTGCTGCGCGACCAGCTGTTCTACCTGCGTCGTTGCGGGTTCGATGCCTTCGCCCTGCGCGCCGACAAAGACCCGTATGAAGCGCTGGAAAGCCTCAAGGACTTCTCGGTCACGTACCAGGCTGCCACGGATGAACCGTTGCCGCTGTTCCGTCGCCGCTGAGCCTGCTGCTGTGAAAAACCCTGGCTTGCCAGGGTTTTTTTATGCGCGGCGTTTAGTCGGCCCCGTGACGCAATCTTCACACTTAAGGGTGAACATCCGCGGTGTTGGAACTGTCCTCTACTGATCAGCAGCCTTTAACCTCACTGACGATTGGAGTTCTTCATGGCGAAAATCAACCTGGCCCAGCAGTTGGCGACCACCCTTGAACAGGCGGGCATCAAACGCATCTGGGGCCTGACCGGCGACAGCCTCAATGGCCTCACCGACGCCCTGCGCACCATGGACAGCATCGAGTGGATGCACGTGCGCCACGAAGAAGTGGCCGCCTTCGCCGCCGGCGCCGAAGCAGCCGCCACCGGCGAGCTGACGGTATGCGCCGGCAGCTGCGGGCCAGGCAACCTGCACTTGATCAATGGCCTGTTCGACTGCCATCGCAACCATGTGCCGGTGCTGGCTATCGCGGCGCAAATCCCCTCCTCCGAGATCGGCTTGAACTACTTTCAGGAAACCCACCCGCAGGAACTGTTCAAAGAGTGCAGCCACTTTATCGAGCTGGTCACCAACCCTGCGCAGATGCCCCAGGTGCTGCACCGCGCCATGCGTTCAGCGATCCTCAACCGCGGCGTGGCGGTGGTGGTGATCCCAGGCGATATCTCGCTGCTGGAAGTCGAAGACAAACTCAAGCCCTGGCCGGCCCTGCACGCACCGCGCACTTTGCCGGCGGAACAAGACCTGCAGCGCCTAAGCGAGATCCTGCACAGCAGCGAGAAAGTCACCCTGCTGTGCGGCAGCGGCTGCGCCGGCGCCCACGACCAGGTGGTAGCCCTGGCCGATGCTTTGGGCGCGCCAGTGGTGCACGCCTTGCGCGGCAAGGAGCATGTGGAGTGGGACAACCCGTTTGATGTGGGCATGACCGGCCTGATCGGCTTCAGCTCCGGTTACCACGCAATGCTCAACTGCGACACGCTGGTCATGCTCGGCACCGACTTCCCCTATCGCCAGTTCTACCCGACCGACGCCAGGATCATCCAGGTCGACCGCAACCCGCAGGCGCTGGGCCGTCGCGCCACCCTGGACCTGGGCATCGCCGCCGATGTTGGCGAGACAATTGACGCGCTGTTGCCACGCCTGACGCGCAAGGCCGACCGCAGCTTCCTCGACACCTCGCTCAAGCACTATGAAAAAGCCCGCCAAGGCCTGGATGACCTGGCGCAGCCATCGAAGGCCGACCGGCCGATTCACCCGCAGTACGTGGCGCGCTTGCTCAGCGAGCTGGCCGACGACGATGCGATCTTCACCGCCGACGTCGGCTCGCCCACCGTCTGGGCTGCGCGGTATTTGAAGATGAACGGCAAACGCCGCCTGATCGGCTCGTTCAACCACGGCTCGATGGCCAATGCCATGCCACAAGCCATTGGTGCACAGGCAGCATTTCCTGGACGGCAGGTGATCTCGATGTCCGGCGACGGTGGCTTTGCCATGTTGATGGGCGACTTCATCTCGCTGGCGCAGTTGAAATTGCCGGTGAAGGTCATTGTGTTTGATAACTCGTCACTCGGGTTTGTCGCCATGGAGATGAAAGCCGCCGGTTACCTGGACACCGGCACCGAGCTGAAAAACCCGGACTTTGCCGCCATGTCCAACGCCATGGGCATCCTCGGCATTCGCGTGGAGCAGTCCGAAGACCTGGAACCGGCCTTGCGCCGCGCCCTGGCCCATGACGGCCCGGTGCTGGTGGACGTGGTTACCGCTACCCAGGAACTGGTGATGCCGCCGACCATCAAGCTGGAACAGGCCAAGGGGTTCAGCCTGTATATGCTCAAGGCGGTGATGAGCGGGCGTGGCGATGAAGTGATCGAACTGGCGCGCACCAACTGGTTGCGCTGAGCCTCAGTGCCAGCGAACAGCGCCGTAGCGGACCACCACCTGGGTGACGACCTCGACCAGGCGCGGGTCCGCCTCCGGGGCGCTGAACAGGCGGAACTCGGCATCGGGCAACGCGGGCAAGCCGTGTTCGGCGCCGAGTATCGCCAAGCCCGGCCCGACCTGGCTCTGCGCCATCGGTGCAATCGCAAACCCGGCCGCTGCGGCGGCATGCAGCGCCGCGTAACTGCTGCACTGCATGGCGCTGCGCTGGGCGATGCCCGCTTGGGCAAGACGCGTCAGCGCCGCCTCGCGATACGGGCAAGGCTCGGGAAACAAGGCCAGGGGCAACGGGTTCGGCAAGGCTACGAGCGGCTGCCCGGACCAGGCCCACACTAACGGCTCACGCCATAGTGCCAAACCTGGCTCACTGGATTCGCACAACGAGCCGACCACCACCTCCAGCTCACCCTGCTTCATCAAACTCAACAACGAACCGGGAATGCCCACTTGCACGCTGATGTGCATGCCAGGGTATTGCGCCGCGACGTTTTGCAGTTCACGTAACAGGCGCGCATCCGCGAACTCCTCCGATACGCCTACGCGCAGGTTGCCTTTAATCGCCGAGCGCGTCAGCTCGGCCCAGGCGTCCCGGTTCAACGCGAGGATGCCACGGGCATAGGCCATCAGCCGTTCACCATCGGGCGTCAATTGCTGGGACCGGGTGGTGCGGGTGAGCAAGGGTTTGCCCACCTGTTCCTCCAGGCGGCGCAAATGCCCACTGACGGCCGACTGGGTCAGGTGCAGGCGCTCTGCGGCGCGGCTGAAACCGCCCTCATCGACCACTGTGACGAAGGTTTTGAGCAACAAGGCATCTAACATATTCTGATTTGTGATCAATAGATGATTTAAATACGATTTATATTTCAATGCTCGCTATGTTGCAATGCCCAGGTCAACTTTCCCGAGGCCACCATGACCACACTCCTGCACATCGAATGCTCGCCGCGCAAACAACGCTCCGCGTCCCTGGAGATCGCTCGTCAGTTTATCGCTCGCTATCAGCAGAACGCCCCGGACACCCAGGTGGTGACCTTGGATTTATGGGCGCTGGAATTGCCGGAGTTCAACGGGCCAGTGATAGACGCCAAATACGCGGGCATCGCGGGTACGCCGTTAAGCGCAGAACAAAGCGCTGCCTGGACGACACTCACAGCGCTGGCGGCTCACCTGCATCAAGCTGATGTGCTGGTGTTTTCGGTGCCGCTGTGGAATTTCGCGATTCCCTACAAGCTCAAGCACTTTATCGACGTAGTATCACAGAAGGACGTGCTGTTTGAGTTCAGCCCGGAGCATGGAGTGCGGGGGTTGTTGCATGACAAGATCGCGGTGAATGTGTATGCACGGGGGATGGATTTTTCGGCACCTGGTGCGCAGGGGATGGACTTTCAGAAGCCCTATATGGAGGCGTGGCTGGGGTTTATCGGGGTGACCGATGTGCATTCGCTATATGTGGAAAAAACTATTTTGGGGGCGGAGGTGGATCAGGTGTCGCGCCTTGAAAGTGCGGGGATGGCGCTGAAGCTTGCTGATCGATTGGGGTCGGCTGGGGGTTAGGGCCTGCAGAGCCATACTCGGTCAAGGGTGGGAGCTGGCTTGCCTGCGATG